>JAACDD010000150.1 GCA_009937085.1 Bacteroidota bacterium | reverse complement strand
TATCACCAATCCCTGTAATTTATGATCAGATAATTGAAGATTTGGAAGATGCTGCTGAAAACTGCTGGGGTAGAAATGAATCACTAAACGGCTACACAAACAACATAGGAAGAGCAACTAAAACCGCTGCTCACGCTTTACTGGCAAAGGTGTATTTGCGTATGGCCTCTTGTAAAAGAACGGCGCTAGAAGGTGTAGCGGGAAACGATAAATATTCTGATTTAACAGGAACAGCAAACTCGTATTACCAGCTTTCAAAAGATCATTGCGATGCAGCACTTTTGGGATCAGGGTTTGCACTTACATCCAACCTTGCCGATTATGCTGAAATTTTTAGTCCAGAAAACGGCAACAATCCAGAAATGATTTTTGAAGTTCAAGGGTCAGCAATTGTGGGACAAGGTACTGCAGTCTCTAATTTATTTTCACCCAAGGATTCAGGGTTGAGTGGAACTGGCTTTGGAGGCGCTAACAAGCTTAAGCCAAAATTTGTCAATTTCAGAATTGACAAAACCGACAACAGATACCAATATACTATAATCAAATCTTATCAAAACAACACACGTTCTTTTGCTATAAATGCTGGTAGTATTGCATATATTCCAACATTGCTGTCAACTGGGAATGTGGTGGGGACTTTATGGCAAACATGGACTTCAAAATATATTGATCCACAAGCTACAACAGAGTATACAAGCCGTCAAAACTGGCATATCATAAGACTTGCTGACGTGTATTTAATGCGTGCAGAAGCTATGGTGGAAATTTCACAAGATGCTAGTCAGGCCAATGCAGATTTTAACACACTTCGAAATAGAGTTAATGGGACTGCTTTTGATGGAACGGGATTGAGCATGAGTGATTTTAGAACAGCACTTCTTGAAGAACGCGGTGTTGAATTGTACATGGAAGGGCATCGATTTTTTGATATCACTAGAATGGGAGTTTATGATGAATATTGCAAGACTATTTATGGAAATATTGATGGTCAAAGACAGCCAGAAGATTATTTTTGGCCTATCCCAATAACAGAGACAAATGCGAACACCAATATTGACTAAAAAGTAGAGAAGTTATTTTCAAAGTAGCCTCTAGCAAAAACAGCATTAAAAAATTCTTATGAGTATTGTATTTAAAGCTTTTTTGTTCTTGTGTGTTGGCTTACAACTTGATACCCATGACGTAGTTTCTGAGCCAAATACTACGAATTCGCCAAATTTTATTGTGATTTTGGTTGATGACCAAGGATGGAATGGTACTTCAGTACAAATGTCAGATAAAGAACCCCTTTCCAAAAGTGATTATCATCTAACACCAAATCTTAAAAAACTTGCGAACAATGGGATGCGTTTTTCTTCTGCCTATGCCAGTGCGCCAGTATGTTCTCCATCACGCTATGCCATTCAATTAGGACAAACACCAGCACGTCTAAGGATGATTCGGGTGGGAATGAACACCAATCACATTAATCATAACACCCCTTTCACGATACCCAAATTATTGAAAAAAATTAATCCAAACTATAAAACTGCGCACTTTGGAAAATGGGGCATTGATGTTGACCCAAGTGTTTTAGGTTACGACGAAAGCGATGGTATAACAGGAAATAAAGACGGTGGATTTGATTATAAAAACCACAAGAAACAATGGCGTAATAATATTAGTGAAGATCCTAAAAAGATATTTAGCACCACCAACAGTGCGATTGATTTTATTGAAAGGCAAGCAGACGATAACTCACCGTTTTTTTTACAAATTTCTCATTACGCTGTTCATTCCGATATTATGATGCGAGAGGCAACGTTAGATAAATACCAAGGATTACCAAAAGGTAAATATCAAAATCATGCAGGCTTTGCCGCAATGACAGAGGATTTAGATACCGGAGTGGGATTACTTTTAGATAAGATTAAAGCCTTGGGTCTTGAAAATGACACCTATATCATTTACACTTCTGACAATGGTGCAGTACCTATGATGCCTCCAAGAATGAGATATATAAATGGTTCTAATACGCCGTTGAGTAGAGGTAAATGGGATGCCATGGAAGGTGGAATTCGTGTTCCCTTTATTATTGCTGGCCCGAAAATAAAAGCAGGTATTGAATCTAGAGTGCCAATTTCATTTTCAGACCTTTTGCCGAGTATATTAGATATTGCTGGAAATAAACTACCTCAATACGATCATTTGGATGGAGGGAGTTTTAAAAAAGTAGCTTTTAAAAACGGAAAAGGAAAAGTAAAGCGCAACAATGACGCAATTGTTTTTCATGTACCTTATGAAAATGGGATTGCCTTAAAAAGAGCCCATTCTGCCATTATTGTAGATAATTTTAAACTACTAAAATTTTACGACAACAATCAGCTAATGCTATTTGAACTTAATAGTGATTATGGGGAAAAGAATGATTTATCGCAAGTGTTAATTGAAAAAACAAAAACACTTGAAGCAACTTTAGAAGCATATTTGACCAAAGTTAAAGCTCCGAAATGGCAGCCTGGTATTCATTGGAAATCGAAATCACTTGAAAAGATAAACTCTTTCCACTAAAAGGAGTATTCTAATGATTTGTCAATAATTAAGGCTAATAATTATCTAAACAGCTATTTTGGTTAAATTTTTTAACTAAGTGGGCAAATTTTAAACAAGCTTCAATAGCCTTGGGCGTAATTTCACTGCAAATTACACACAATGTCTAAGAACTTTTTATTTCTTCTCATTTTATTATTTGTTACAACGACTGCACTGGCTCAAGGCAGTGCTGCAGAAAGGGCGACTAAAATTTCGGATAAAATGACCGAAGTGCTATCACTAAACGAAGATGAAAGCGCAAAGGTTTATAATATTCAGTTAAAGCGTTTTCAGGATGTCAATACCATTAGAAATACATATGCTGATGATCCTGAAACAAAACGACTAGAGCTTAAGAAAGTATACGACAGGCTATACGGTAAATTAAAAGCAGCTCTTGGTGAGGATAAGATGCTTGAATGGGGTGCTTACAAACGAAACAATTAAAACACTTATTATGATTAAACTATACACAACTTTATTTTTATTAGCAATATCTTCTGCCTTAACAGCGCAAAGTACTGTTGCTACTTCTCCTTTGTTTGATACGACTACCAATTCAACATGGACACATGTTTTTACTGTTGTAAAAAATTCTGATTCTAGTAGTAGTGAAGCTCAAACAACAGTTATTAATGTAACGACACTTCCTACTGGCGGAGCGAATTATCGTGTTTTAAAATCAGTTGCCACTGGTTCACAAAATACTGGAAATTCTCAACCTTTATCAATGGGTCAAAATACAATATCCGTTACTGGTACATCTTTTAGCCGTTATGTCAAAATCCAAGTAGATAGCGGTGATATTGAGTTCGATGTAATTTCGGTTAACGACGGTACTACGGATGCCCAAGATGTAGATAATTCTTCATTATTTACTGATGTAAGCAACACTACTTGGCCCTATGAATACACTTTACCTCCTTTAAACGGTCAATCGCAAACAGTAGTTATTAACATAACAAGCTTACCGGCTGATGGAGCTCAAGTGAGAAGAAAATGGACAAAAGCGGACAATTCACTTGCATATTGTTGTGCAAATGCTTTAGGTTTGGGTGAAAATACGGTTTCATTTGGTACTGTTGCTTGGAACCGCAGTTCTCTTGTTATGGTGACTAATGGTGATGTAAAGTTTGATAATATAACTGTTAATGGTTCTTCTGTATTAAGTTTAGATAAAATGGATAATTCTTCCATGACACTCTATCCAAATCCTGTTACAGACATGTTATCTGTTAGTGGTATTGATAATGTAGCTTCAATAAAGGTGTACTCTATTGTAGGGGCTTTAATCAAAGAAGTTAATAATACCAATACTATTGATGTATCATCCCTGTCTACTGGGTTGCACATCATAGAGGTTAATAATGGACAAAAACGCATGGGGAAATTTATCAAAAAATAAATACTCTATTACAATTTAAAAGCTGATGAAATCAAAATAGGTATTGATTTTATCGGCTTTTTTTAATTAAGCATGTATCCATATGGCTATTTTTTTTAAGCAACTGCTTTTTATTTCTTTCATTTCTTTTGCTTGGAGTAGCTTTGGGCAACAAGTTTCCCAGTCCAATCAGCCAAATATTTTATTTATTTTTTCTGACGACCACGCCACCAATGCCATTTCTGCCTACGGAGGAATTTTTAAGGAGATTGCACCAACGCCCAATATTGATCGCATTGCTAACGAAGGCGCTTTGGTACAAAACGCATTATGCACCAATGCCATTTGCGGGCCAAGTAGAGCTAGTATACTCACGGGAAAATACAGTCATATCAATGGATACTATAAAAACTATAAAGGCGGAGTTTTTGACAATCAGCAGTGGACCTATCCACAAGCACTTAAAGAATCAGGCTACCAAACAGCCTTAGTTGGCAAATGGCACTTAGCTTCTGAACCTGTTGGATTTGATTACTACAAATATCATGTTTCTCGTGGGCAACAAGGCTTTTATTGGAATCCGGTTTATAATGACAATGGTGATAAGGTAGAGGAGAAAGGCTATGCTACAAACCTAACTACTGATTTTGCTTTGGATTGGTTGGCGGGAAGTGACTCAAACGCGCCCTTTTGTCTAATGTTGCAATATAAAGCACCCCATCGTCAGTGGGCACCGGACACCAAATATGAAAAACTTTGGGAAGACATAGAGATGCCATATCCCGACAACTTCAATGATGCTTACGAAGCTAGAGAGCGAACGGCTGGGAATACGGAAATGACAATGGATTATTTTACACGCGAGGATATGAAAATGACGCCTCCAGACTCCTTAACACCGCGTCAAAAAAACAGATGGAAACAATACGGTTTTCGCACCAATCAGATTGTCTCACCATCTGATAGTTTGACTCCGCAGCAAGTGCGTCAATGGAAATACCAACGCTATATTAAAGATTATTTAGCTACTGTTAAATCAGTTGATGATAATGTAGGACGGGTATTGACATACTTAGACGACAATGGATTAGCAGAAAATACCATTGTCATATATGCCTCTGATCAAGGATTTTTTCTTGGAGAACACGGATTCTTTGACAAGCGATTTATGTATGAGGAATCTTTAAAAATGCCTTTTGTAATTCGTTATCCCAGAAAAATAAAAGCTGGGACAGTTGTTACAGACATTGTTTCCAATATTGATTTTGCGCCAACACTTTTAGATATGGCAGGTGTTGCTATTCCTAGAGCGGTACAGGGGAAGAGTTTCTTTGCAAATCTCAAAGGCGAAACCCCTAAAAATTGGCGGCAATCCATGTACTATCATTACTACGAGTATCCCTTTTATCATCGTGTACAACCACATTACGGTATTCGAAATCAGCGCTACAAACTCATTCATTTTTACTACGATATTGATGTCTGGGAACTCTACGACTTACAAAATGACCCAAACGAAATGAACAACCTTATATATGATTTAGAATATGCAGATGTAATTGATGAATTAAAAATTGAACTCTATCAACTAAAAAACGAATATGGGAACAACTTAACTTTGAGTGAGTTACGAGAAATTTCGGATACAAATTTTGGAGGCTTAGAGTCCCATAAAGTGAATTGAATATGTCAAGTGGAAAAAAAGATATTGCTTTTAAAATGTTAAAGCTACAGCTATGTCTTTTCGTTTCTTTTGTGTTTTGCTGTTCACTAGCTGCTCAAGATTATATATGGACTGGTAATGGCGCAGACACTGATTTTTTTAATGAAGAAAATTGGGTTGATGTGGTAACCTCTCAGCCTCCGCCTACAGGAAGCCTTGAGCCATCTCAGGTTATCAATAAAAATCTTTTACTTTCATGTGAGGTGACTACAAAAATCTCACAAGGCGTTACTATTGGATCTCAGACGCCAGGCATTTTTGAAATTGGACAAAGTCAAGTTTGGCCCTATGTTTTTACTGTTACTACACCAAATGATGGTGCAAAAAGCCAACTTTCACAAACGATAGAAATCAACATTACATCTTTGCCCTCAACAGAAGAAACCTTTCGCATAGTCAAAACAGTGGCTAACGGTAATTGGAATAATGGTAATCCTCAGGCTCTTACTCTTGGGAGTAACGTTTTTACAGTCACAGGAGTGTCATTTGACAGAACAGTGAAAATTCAATTCAGTAGCCCTGATATTACATTTAATTCATTACAGGTAAATGATGAAATTATATTATCTGAAGTATTAGAGCCTATTATTTTGGGAGATTCAAATGTCTTAGAGATAACCAACGGAACACTAAAAGCACAAAGTTTTAGCGGCGATAAGATTATTCTAAATGACGACTCTTATGTAAACTTAAGCAGCGCAGATCCGCTTCCAAATGGCGCTGATATTGATTTTATGGCATCCTCAACTTGGCTACAACTCAATCAAGTCAAGCCAACTAGTGTCTACGATAATTATATGTCTCAATTCATTGTCGATGGAGTGGTGGCTACCCACCCTACGACAATTCGATTGGATAACTATTATCAAAATGGAACTGTCATTCGCCCCCAGAATAGCCAATCTTCACCACTAACGATTTATGACGCGGGATCTCTCACAGGCACTTCAGCAAATATTGTCATTGATCAAGTCTTCGCGGGAACAACAATTCCCAATCAGCTAAATAATGCGATACGTTCTTTTGTATTAAAGCGCGGACACATGCTGACCTTAGCGACAAATGAAGACGGTACTGGCGCGAGCAAGGTTTATATTGCTTCTGAAAGTGATTTGGCACTTCACTCGCTGCCTGCTGAAATGGATAACAATGTGTCTTTTATTCGCGTTATTCCGTGGAATTGGGTGTCAAAAAAAGGCACAGGCGGCGATATAGCAGGTATGGGTAATACGTGGTTTTACAAATGGAACAACAGAGAAGTATCGGACCTTCAACGAGAATTTACGCCTATGGCGTGGGGCAAAGGCGGTGCCGACGAAGACAGTGATATTGATATATATAGAACAAAGTATAAAGCAACTCATGTTTTGGGTTTTAATGAGCCTGATGATTGCTTTGGGCAGTCGGGTCAATTTCAAGATATGTGCCAAGAGGAAGTGGCTATTTTAGTGTATAAAAATCTATTAAAAACAGGCTTGCGGATGGTGTCTCCAGCTGGTCGGCAAGGCGCTGCGCTAAATTGGGTTGATACTTTTAACGACCTCGCGGTTCAAAATGATATCCGAATTGATGTAATCGCTGTGCATTGGTACGATTGGAATGCTAGCCCACAAGCTTCTCCCAACGCGAATGCATCCTTGATTTTTGAACGATTTAAAACGTATTTGAGTAATGTGTA
>JAACDD010000149.1 GCA_009937085.1 Bacteroidota bacterium | reverse complement strand
CCAAACAGCTATCGGAATCCACAGCAATCCCTATATCGGGCATTGCTAAAAAGGGAACGGGTGGATCGCTTACAGGTCGTGTAGCCACATGGGTCAGGGTTTCCGTCATGCCATAGGTTTCTATACAATGCGGATGCTTTTTTGCCAATGCTTTTCGCAATGCAACAGCTATTGGCGCACCGCCAATAAGTATTGTTTTTAAGTTTCTTAGCAACTCAAATGATGCACTGGCTTGAAGCGGAATCAACGCTGCAAAATCGTATTTTTTACCTTGTAGTTGGAGTGCTGTTTTCGGGGAGATTAAGTCTAAATCCAAGCCGATAACCATTGCACGCACCAGCATCATTTTTCCCGCGATATACTGTATGGGTAAACAAAGTAATGCTGTATCGCCTGGGGATAGTTCAAAAAAAGCAGCGGTTCGTTTAGCAGAGGCTCGCATGGCTGTTTTGGAAACTTCCATTTTTTTTGGCGTGCCTGTAGATCCTGAAGTATGTATTGTTAACGTATCAGTTTCTGTTAGCCATGCTTCCAAAAACAACCCCAATTCTTTTTGTTCGCTATCAGCAGCCGATTGCCATTTTTTAGCTGCTACAAGCAAGCTGTCATTGCTGTATGCTGTTCCGTTAAGTCGAAATTGTGGGTGTAACTCCATCTTAAAAATGATACGCCCAAGATAGGGAATTGTCGTATCGCAAAACACCTGCTTTAACTACCAATGGACTACCAATATTATTGGTAAACAGGCTACCTGTTCCAAGTCCTTGCGGCGTGGTAGTTTGTAGCGATGCCGTCCATTGTGCAATGGCATTTAGCCCAATGTTGCTTTCAAGTGCAGAGGTTACCCACCACTTAATATGGCGTTCTTCCGCAAGACGGATCCATGCTTCTGATGCAGCAAAACCGCCCAATAAACTTGGTTTTAGAATAATGTATTGCGGCTTTACCTTGTCTAAAAGCGCAATTTTTTCAGCTGATTTTAGTACGCCAATAAGCTCTTCGTCTAACGCAATGGGTAAAGGGGTTTTGGCACATAAGTCGGCTAGTGCATCTAGTTGCCCTGCCGCGATAGGTTGCTCAATACTGTGCAAGTCAAATGCGGATAAAATTTTCAATTTATCCAACGCCTCATCCGGTGAAAATGCGCCATTGGCGTCTACACGGAGGGTTACTTCCTTAGCGGAATAGCGTTCACGAATTTCTTTTAACAATTGACATTCTACAGCAAAATCCAATGCCCCAATTTTTAATTTGATGCAATCAAAGCCCGCATCGATTTTGTCAAATATTTGTTGACGCATAAAAGCTACATCACCCATCCAAACCAATCCATTTATATGAATGGGTTGCTGACCACTACTAAACGCGGTGTCACATAATTGAAATGGAGTAGGGGAATTAAATGATAAAAGTGCCATTTCCACGCCCATTTGTATTGACGGATAATTTGCACACAGTGCGGAGGTATCTTCTCCCGCTTCTAAAGCATTACAAACAGCTTCCAGCTGCGCGTCAAAGCTTGGCACATCATCGTAACTAAGTCCACGAAACAATCCGCATTCGCCAACACCACGACGACTTCCTGCTACAATCTCAATAAAATAGGTTTCTTTTTGGCGCAACACCCCCCTTGACGTTCCGCTAGGACGTTTAAAATCGAGCGTATATTTTTTAAAATTTACCTTCATTACATCAATAATTGGGTGATAAGCAGCACTAAACTTAAGGCAAAAGTGGTTAGCGCAAGCGGTTTTAGTAGCGCATCAAAACCTATATGCGCTGTTATGCGAAGGGTTTTACTAAGCTGTATCAGCAAGGGTATTACTACAATAATAGGGCAGTAGTGCCAAAGGGAGTCCGCGATTTGCATTAATCCAATCCCCAAACATATACTGCCAAATAGCAAAAGAACAGCATGGTATGTTTTCGCGTATGCAAATCCCAAAAGCGAAGCAATTGTTTTTTTACCCACCGCAGCGTCGTTTTCCATGTCGCGCATATTGTTTAGATTAAGCACGCCCACGCTCAAAAGACCTATTGCCATTGCAAACCATACAATGTGTAGTGGTAATGTTTTTGTTTGCAAAAAATAGGCGCCCATGACAGCCAGTCCTCCAAAAAAGAGAAACACAAATAAATCGCCCATCGCATGATAGCCGTATGCACCTTTGCCAGCCGTGTATTTATAGGCTGCAAAAATGGCCGCAATAGCAAGTGCCAAAAACACCAAAATAGGTTGAACTTCTTCAAGTCCAAATGCCAAAGCTATGGTGCATACTGCCAATACAAAACCAATAACTCCTGTGAGAATAATGCCGTTGAAAAGTGTTTTTTTGGAGAGTAGTTTTTGTTGCAGTACGCGTTTTGGTCCAACCCTGTTTTCGTTGTCTGTGCCTTTTATACCATCGCCGTAATCGTTCGCAAAATTGGATAAAATTTGAAAGGCAATAGCTGTAAGTAAGGTGCCTCCAAAAAGTATCCACGAAAAGTCAGTGTGTTGCATCGCCAATGCATTACCTACCACAATTCCTGCTACCGAAAGCGGTAGCGTACGCAAGCGCGCGGCGGAAATCCAAATGCGAAACAACGAAGGTGAAGTCACTATGGGAATTTAGGATACTGCTTAAAGTTAGGCGCTCGTTTTTCTAAAAAGGCATTTTTTCCTTCTTGCGCTTCGTCCATCAAGTAATACATAAGCGTAGCATCGCCAGCAAGTTGCATTAATCCGTGTTGTCCGTCCAGTTCTGCGTTCATACAGCGTTTAAGCATGCGTAACGCCAAAGGACTACGTTGCTGCATAATCTGACACCATTCAACAGTAGTATCTTCCAAATCAGCAAGTGGAACAACCTTGTTTATCAAGCCCATATCCAAGGCTTCCTGTGCGGAGTATTGCTGACACAAAAACCAAATTTCACGCGCTTTTTTCTGCCCTACATGGCGTGCTAGATAGGATGATCCAAATCCGCCATCAAAACTTCCCACTTTAGGACCTGTTTGTCCAAAAATAGCATTCTCACTTGCAATAGTTAGGTCACATACCACATGCAGTACGTGTCCGCCGCCAATGGCGTAGCCGTTTACCATGGCAACTACAGGTTTTGGAATTTCTCTTATTTTCTTGTGCAAATCCAATACGTTTAAACGTGGAATGCCATCTTCACCTACATAACCACCAACACCTTTTACGTTTTGGTCGCCGCCACTACAAAATGCTTTTTCGCCAGCACCCGTAAATACAATTACATCAATGTCTTCGCGTTCGCGACAAACGTCCATCGCTTCTAACATTTGATTATTCGTTTCAGGACGAAAGGCGTTATATACCTTTTCGCGATCAATGGTAATTTTAGCGATGCCTTTGTAAAACTCAAAGCGGATATCGCTATACTCTTTTATGGTTTCCCAGTTTCTCATATTATTAATTTATTTCGTTGTGTTTGCCATTGCACTAAAATAGTCCAACAGCACGGAGTCGTTATGTTTTCTTGGCGTACAAATTTCTAAAATTTTTGGTTGTTTGGAAGGATTAAAAAATCCACGAAGCGATTGCTTTAACCCCCAACCTGTACGTACACGCTTGTAAGCAAACCCAAATGCTTTTGCCATGTCTTTGGCATTACGGCCGTGAATGGTTTCAAAATAGGTGTCGTACTTGGGACTGTCTTTTTCGCCGGGTAAAATCCTAAAAATACCACCTCCTTGATTGTTGACAATAATAATCCGCGCATGATTTGGAATATAATTATGCCATAAGCCATTGATGTCATAAAAGAAGCTTAAGTCCCCAGTAATAAGCACCATTTGTTTTGGGTTAATTTGTGCTGCACCCATCGCTGTGGCGGTACTCCCATCAATTCCAGCTGTTCCACGATTGCAAAACACTTCCGTTCCACGGGGTAAATCAAAAAGCTGTATATAACGAATAGAGGAGCTGTTAGCAACTTGCAAATGTGTGTTTTGCGGAAATGCTTTGGTAATTAAATCAAACACGCGAAGGTCAGAAAATGGAATACTATTCAAGTAAGTCTTTCCTTTTTTGAGATAGTTGTGATAGCGATTTAGCACTGTAGTTTGGTAATCGTTTTCTTGCCGTTGATTGATTTCTGACACTGTATTAAGTGCATCTTCTGCTGGCGCATTGATATGCTTAGATAGGTAATAAAAAGTATCGTTTGCTTTAGTTTGATCTATGTGAATATGTTGCGCAGCTTTATGCTTTCTTAAAAAGAATTTGATTTTTTTGGAGACTATCATTCCTCCTATGGTAAGCAATAAATCGGGCTTCAGTTCTTCCTCACCACCGTTTTGTTCCAACGCTATTGGCGCCATAAGGCAATCAATCGCATCAATCGCTGCGGGATGCGAAAAATTAGAGGTTTTTTCGGTAAGCACAAGCACACTAGGATCTTCTAATAAATTAGTTAAGGCGTTCGCTAAACCAGCATTTGGTTTGGCAACACCCACCAAAATCATCTTGCGCTTTGCGTTTTTCCAAGCAGATTTTAACAGCTCAAAATCAGTTTCGGCTGTAGGTGTTTTCAACGCAGGAACTTTTGGAAAAGCAATAGGCGTAGTTGTCATGCCGTAAAGCGGCTCTTCCATGGGAATATTTACATGCACAGGACCTTTTGCAGTAGCCGCTAACGCGAATACTCGCTGTAATTCTTTGGTATTATGCGTCTGATGTTTTTGTTGCAAAGCATCAATTTCTTTTTTTGTGGGCTTTGCTGAAAAATAGGGCTGTTTATTACTGGAAAGTAACGCAGCTGTTGCATGCGATACGTCTGGTTTTAAAGAAGCAGCACCAATCAAATGCGGGCCAAATACACCTTCTTGTTGTATGGTTTGTCCATCTCCTATATCCACGCGATGTGGCATGCGATCTGCCGATAGAATAACCAAAGAAGCTTCGCTGTAAAATGCTTCTGCTACAGCAGGATAATAATTTAATAAGGCAGATCCTGAAGTACAAACCAACGCTACAGGCTTTCCTAATTGTTGTGCAATGCCCAAAGCGAAAAAGGCAGCAGCTCGCTCATCAACGATACTATAAGTAGTAAAAAAGGGGTTTTCAACAAATCCATTTGTCAAGGGAGCATTTCTAGATCCCGCAGAAATAACGATATGCTGAATATCATACTGACTACTGAAGTGCACTACGGCTTGCGGCAGCGGAATATCAGTGTATAACAGTTGATGTGATTTGGCATCATTTTTCATAGCTGCGCAAAGGTACAAAACCGCAAATGAGTGTGCTAATTAGCAAAGACTTACAATATACGAAGTAAGGTTTCTGCTTTTTGCTGACTTTCTGTCCATTCTGTTTCGGCATCACTTTGTGCCGTAATACCGCCGCCAACATACAATGTTACACCAGTACGAGTGAGTTCAGCACAACGTAAGTTTACAAAAAGGTTTACGCTGTTATTGGCAATTGGTCCCAAAATTCCTGCGTAATATTTACGGCTGTGTTTTTCATGTGTTTTTAGAAAATTCAAACTTTCTTTAACAGGGACACCCGCTACAGCAGGAGTTGGATGAAGCAGTCGCACAACATCAAGTGCAGTTGCGTTACCAAGCGGTACTTCAAAATCGGCACATAAGTGTACTAAATTTCCTGCGCGCCTGGAATAGGTAGGTGATAGTTGTATGCTGTTTTTCGGAAAGATTTGTTCCAGTTGCATTTGAATAAAATCGGTTACCATTTGTTGCTCATCAACTTCTTTAGGTGTCCAATTTGGCGTGGTGTTATCGTTGTAGGGCAATGTTCCTGCCAATGCCATGGTTTTACAAGTGCCCTGCTCAATATTAAGCAGTGTTTCGGGTGTTGCGCCCATCCATTCCCCAGTATGCGGATGTGACCAAAAATATACCATAGCGTTGGGGTAGGCGTGTGTCAATTTTAAAAATGATGTTGCCATTGATCCCGTAAAGGGTTGTTTATGCTGTCTGGAAACCACTACTTTTTTTAGGTTACTATCCTTAATCGTATTTTTTGCAGCAGTAATCAATTCCATATAATAGGACTTGTTTTGCGCATCAGTTACGCTGCTTCTTTCGTTTTGTTTAGGCACCTGAGGAATCGCAAAACGTTTTTCGGTTTGGTTTGGAATATATGTATTTGAAGCTTCGGCTAAAAAGGGTGCGAATACAAAACCACTTTCAGTTAATGTTTTGGATTGATGCTGTTTGTCATCGTGTTGCTGGTAAAGGATAATTTCTTGCGTTTGTGGCAATCGAAATAAAACAAAGGGAAGCTGCTTGGCACGAAGCGCATCAAAAAATTCAATAAACGCATTTTGATTTTCTGGCATATTGGCAACAAAACTACGCACCGAAGTTGTAATAACATAACGCGAAATTTACAATTGCATTTGAATCAAAAAGATAGGACTAACAAACAGGTTAAAACAACCAGTAGTAAAAAACAGTAAAAAAATTACATAGCTGTGTTTGATAGCGTAGAAAATTATACTACATTTGCAGCCCTTTAAATAAAGGAATAAAGTAAGTATAACGTATGCCAACGATATCGCAACTAGTTCGCAAAGGCCGTAAGGACCTTGTCAAAAAGAGCAAATCCGCAGCTTTGGATTCATGTCCACAGCGTCGTGGAGTGTGCACACGAGTGTACACAACAACACCTAAAAAGCCTAATTCCGCAATGCGGAAAGTGGCTAGGGTTCGTCTAACCAACGGAAATGAGGTGAATGCCTACATTCCAGGGGAAGGCCACAACCTCCAAGAGCACTCTATTGTGCTTGTTCGTGGAGGTCGTGTAAAAGATTTACCCGGAGTGCGTTACCACATTGTTCGTGGTGCACTTGACACCGCAGGTGTTGAAGGCCGTTTGCAGCGCCGATCTAAGTATGGTGCAAAACGACCAAAAAAGTAAATAGTAGCGATACGTTAATATGACGTTCAAGCTTGCTTGAACCACTCAAACATAGAATATGAGAAAAAGAAAGGCGAAAAAGCGCCCTTTACTTCCCGATCCGAGATTCAATGACCAACTGGTCACACGTTTTGTTAATAACCTAATGTGGAGCGGAAAAAAATCAACAGCTTTTAAAATATTTTACGATGCGATAGATATCGTAGAATCTAAAAACCAAGACGAAGAGAAAGATGCACTCCAAATTTGGAAAGATGCGCTTTCAAACGTTATGCCGCACGTAGAAGTGCGTAGTCGTCGTGTGGGTGGTGCTACATTTCAAATTCCCATGCAAATTCGTCCAGACCGAAAAATTTCTATGGCCATGAAATGGCTTATCGGTTATTCACGTAAGCGTAACGAAAAATCTATGGCGCAAAAACTTGCTGCCGAAATCATTGCTGCCGAAAAAGAAGAAGGAGCTGCCGTTAAAAAACGTACAGATACTCACAAAATGGCAGAAGCGAACAAAGCCTTTTCACATTTTAGATTCTAAAAACGCAGCATAACAATCATGGCAAGAAATTTAAAATATACACGTAACATTGGGATTGCAGCGCATATTGACGCTGGTAAAACCACTACCACCGAGCGTATCTTATACTACACAGGTGTTAGTCATAAAATTGGAGAGGTACACGATGGTGCCGCT
>JAACDD010000148.1 GCA_009937085.1 Bacteroidota bacterium | reverse complement strand
TGCTTTTTCATCATTTTAATTTCATTAAATTTTAGAATTTGTGAATAAGTAGTGCAATTTTATGCGATTTACAGGTTGGATGTACATTTTTTTTACTAACTTTAGAAAAATTAAATAATTATGGCTTACTCATTTGAAAACAGCAAAGGTAAAACGTATTACCTGCACACTAAAGATGTTACACTAAAAGGGGGGAGAAACCAAACGATTTATTACTTCGCTAAAGATCAGCGTGATAATGCTTGCGATTTACCAGCAGGCAAAAAAGTAGTAGAAAACGAGCGTACGGGACTTCCTTTTGTAAAGTCTGCTTAAATTTAAGCGTTTGAAAAATTAAAACCCTACCATATCGGTGGGGTTTTTTATATTGGTGTAAATATGAACGGTTTAAAACTAGCATCCGTACTTTTAATTTCTCAAATCAATCTTTTATATGCACAGTGTAATGATACCAAAACTATTACGTACACGGATGGTAGCATTGGTACCTATGTAGGTTGTTTGGATGACTATGAAAATTTCGAAGGTAAAGGTACGCTAACAAATGATGCTTACATCAAAAGTGGGAACTGGAAGCAAGGTAATCTTGAAGGAGAAGGTACATTAACTGTACTTTCTGATAATTCAGTTTTTCAAGGCGATTGGGAAAACGATAAATTGGTCAGCGGCACATACACCATGCGCACCGAAGAATTTAAGTTAGATTATATAGGCCAATTCAAAAATTTAAAATTTCACGGTACCGGTAAACGAACTTTCACAACTCCTTCCTATACAGAAATTCAGGACGGTGATTTTTTCAATGATGCATTATTTGAAGGTACTGAAACCACCACCTATACTACGGGTTTGATAATTATAAATAATGTCCAAAAAGGCGATGTTATTTTGTCTAAACGAAATGATAGAAACTATTATGATCCAAATAAGGTTATTGGAGATGAAATTTTCTCAAAAGTTTTATTGGATGTAGAAGGAGACCAAAATGAAGGAAAAACCTTTTTTGTCAATATGAACATTGGTGAATTTGAAGGAAAATGGGTCTTTGATTCTGGTGCCCAATTAACGTCGATTGGTAAAAGGATGTTTGACAGACTCAAACAAGAGGGCGTGACATTTAAAGACCTGAATTTAAACATACAAACATTTGGAGTAGGAGGGGTGTCAAATGGTAACTTGGTGATTATAGAAAACATCAACGTCGGAGACTACCTTATTAAAGACTTTATATTTAAGGTTAATTTGGATAATAATTTCTCATTGCTAGGTATGGATTTTATGGATACGTTTTCAAACGTTATATGGAATAAACGCGATAGCTCTTTAATGCTTTATAAATAAGCGCCTTACCTTTGACAACGCCAACACCCAAAACTACTATTAAATATAGATTTAAACGTGTAAGAAATGGTGAGTTCGTGTACCCCATTTGTGCCCATGAGTCCACTTAAGTTTAGATCGTATGAATAACCTACTTTGATATTATCCCAAACAAATCCTGTGATGAGGTTTAACGAGTTTAGTGTACGTGATTGCTCGTGATATTTGACAGGGCTTGTAGCAATAAGCGCACCAATTGTAAATCCAGTTGACGTTTCGATTTCAGCACCAAAATCCAGTCGTTTATACGTGCCTTGATTCATAAGATTTAGCATGATGCGAAGTTGGGATTCATCCCACAGATAAAATAAATTATCCAGTTCATAATTATACCCAGCATGTACACTAATGAACATGTCTAATGCTTCATTTCGATCAAATTCAAACGAAATATTGGGTGCATTTAAATGTCGAGCACCAAAACCAAACCAAAACCTGTCGTTTGTGATAAGTCCACCAACAGAAAAGTCGAAAAAGTTAGCTGTGGTATTAAGTAAAATAGGATCAATGGAGCTTGTGTTAATGATACCATTTGGAATATCAATTTGATCTTCAAGGAGCAACGAATCAAAACTGAAGTCTTTATTACCAAAGCCAACCGCTAAACTTGGTATAAACACCCAGTCGTCTGCAAGTTCAACTCGATAGGCGTAATTGATATTGGCTTGTATAAAACGGTATTTTGTATGGGTTTCGGTCAAATTAAGTAAGGAAACGCCAAATCCGCTATTAATATTATCAACATAAGTGCTAAAATTGGCAAATTGCGAAGACAAGTTGTAATTTAATCCAGACCATTGTGTTCGGTGTGCAACATCTACTTTTGTACTTCCATCAACAGCAATAAAAGAAGGATTTAGTGTTTCAGGCACATTGAAAAACTGCGTAAAAACAGGGTCTTGAGCAAATGATTTTAGCCCAACAAAAAACACAAAACCTAAGATTATTTTTTTCATTTTATAAGTGCAAATGGTCCTGTTTTATGAATTTCGATATCATTTCTTGATATCGCATCTACTTGGAAAATATAATTTCCATTCTCTAATGGTTTGCCATTAACTGTTCCGTCCCAACCATTAAAAGTATTCGTCGTACTCATTTCAACATAGAGTAAACCTCCCCATGTATCATATATACTTAGCTTTACTTCTTTCATCCCCAAATAAACTGGTCTGAACACTTCGTTTACACCATCATTATTAGGTGTAAATCCATTTGGCATTTCTAACTCATATCCTTTGCCAACAATAATAGTATAGGATATTGAATAGGAACACCCATAAGGATACATTACACTAAGTGTAATTTGGTACGTCCCTTCATCTACATAAGAGTGAATGGGATTTTCATCTGTTGAAGAATTTCCATCACCAAAGTCCCAAAAGTAGCTTAGCGCATCTCCTGTGGAAGTGTTTGTAAATGTAATAGGGTCCTCAATTGCCCAAATAGCGTAATCCGTGTTAAATATTGAATCCATTGTAAAATCAGGATCACCAAGTATTTTGATGTCATTGTTTACATTTTGTGACACTGTACACCCATTATTGTCTGTTATTGTGACCGTAGCAGTACCCGCTACAGTTGTTCGCATGATGGCAGGGTTTGAGCTATCTACATCTCCATAAGACCAACGTATCGTGTACGGAGGAAATCCACCCGACACAAGGGCTTCATTTTCTTGAATAACTTCTTTGGTATCACAATTTGCTTGTATAGTGCTTGTAACCGATACTTCCAATGGGTCTTGACGAATCACTTGATAGGTGCCACTTACGCTACAACCATTGGTATCTGTTACAGTTAGACTGTAATTGTTAGCAGGAATAGCTGTGAGATCTTCTGCGGTAGCTCCGTTACTCCAAGAAAAATTATAAGGTTGTGTACCCCCAACGACCGTTATATCAATAGCTCCACTATTTGGGTCGGTGCAATCAATGGCGTCAATAATAACTGCACTAAGGCTTAGTTCTTGTGGCTCATTGATAACAAATGAAGCTGTTTGGATGCAGTTGTCTGCACCAATAACTACTACATCATAAATTCCAGGACCTAAATTATTTCGTTGAATGCCTGCGGAAGGGTCATCATTCCATTGAAGTTGCAGCGGTTCAACACCTCCAGTTATGGTCAAGCTAATGTTGCCGTCATTTGCACCAAAACAACTTATGTTAGTTGCTGTACTTCCTTGTAACGAGAAAATAGGCGCATCTATGATTTCAATACTTTCAGAACTAACACAACCAACAGCATCAACAATTGTTGCAGTATAAATTCCTGGCGCTAGATTTGTTCGTGAAGTCCCGTTTCCTAAGTCGCTCCAAGTAATGATGTATGGTGTAACACCTCCTGTAGGATTGATAGTAATGCTGCCATCATTATAATCATAGCAGCTAATGTCTGTTTTTGTGGTATTAAAAAGAATGTCATCTGGTTGTGTAAGCTCGACTTGAAGTGTTTCGGCGCAACTATTGGCGTCTGTTACTATTAGATTGTAGATTCCTGCTGGAAGATTATTCAAGTCTTCACTAGTATAAGTTGTTCCAGAGCTATGCGTCCATAAGAACTGGTACGGAGCGATACCCCCCGAAACGTTAATGTCAATTGTCCCAGTTGCATCTCCAAAACACAACACATCTGTTTTGCTATCTAATGAAACGAATAGCGCTGCCGGCTCCGTAATTGTAAACGTCTGAGAAACAGTACAAGCGTTTGTGCCTAAATCTTCTACTACTAAAATATAGGTTCCTTCTTCAAGCCCATTAATATCTTCCTGTGTAGAAAAAGGAGTCCCGTCTTTAGTCCAGTTGTAAGCATAGTTTCCTAACCCACCACTTAACGTTACATTTATAATACCATCATTTGATCCAAAGCACTGCATATCTTGAAACAAATCAGTTGTGATGATGAGTTCATTGGGTTGCGAAATCGTGACAGTTTCGTTAACGGTACAATTGCCCGTAGCATCTTGTGAAGAAAAAGTGTAGGTGTCAGCAACTAAATCAGTTACACGAATTGTGATTCCTTGGCCTGAATCTATAGTATTCCCAGTACCATTTGTAAGGGAATAGGTATAATAAGCAGTTGGAAGCCCCTCATCAAATGGTGTTCCCCCCGAAAGATTAATGTCAATTGTACCCTCCGCACTTCCAAAACAACTAATTTCAAATGTTCCGTTAGGTCCTGTAAACGCTGAAGTATTTATACTTGATGTAAACGCACTCACAGGCTGAGAGATAACAATATCATTTACACTTACAATACTTCCATTTGCATCTTCTACAGTAGCGTTGTAAGTCCCTGCGGGCAGGGCATCAAATTGATACGTTAATGCACTAGTGTTAACGGTTTCAACGACCGTGCTTCCATTGGTTAGGGTAAAGTTATAGGGTCCAACAGATTCTTGCGCG
>JAACDD010000147.1 GCA_009937085.1 Bacteroidota bacterium | reverse complement strand
TTCGCTTTACGAGTTTTAATCACAAAGCTTCCAAATCCACGCAAATACACGTTTTCACCAGATTCTAATGCACCTCTAACTTCTTTCATAAAATGATTTACAATTTCTTGCGCATCACTTTTTTCTACTCCTAATTTATCGGAAATATTGTTTACTATTTCGGCTTTTGTCATCCTTAAAATTTTTAGTGGTTGTAAATTTTAGGTGCGCAAATATAAAAAATTTAATTGATACGTTAACACCAACTTAGACGCATAAAATTTCTTTCTTTAAGCGTATTTTTGACAGGATGAACATATTCACTTCTAATTTGTTAACATGGTACGCAGCACATAAGCGTGACTTACCTTGGAGACTCACCAAAGACCCGTACACGATTTGGCTCTCAGAAGTTATTTTACAACAAACTCGTGTGGCGCAAGGCTTGCCTTATTACAATCGTTTTTTGGAAAAATACCCTAGCGTAGAAGATTTAGCCAATGCTAGCGAAGACGAGGTGTTAAAATTATGGCAGGGGCTTGGTTATTACTCCAGAGCGCGCAACTTACACAAAGCGGCGAAAGAAGTTATACAACAGCACAATGGAATTTTCCCCAATACCTTCAAAAAATTGATTGCGCTGCCGGGTATTGGACCCTATACCGCAAGTGCAATTGCTTCAATTTGTTTTGACGAAACTACCGCCGTGGTTGATGGAAATGTATACAGGGTGCTGGCACGTTATTTTGATGAAGAAACGCCAATTAATCAGCCTAAAGGAGTGCGTCTTTTTCAGGAATTGGCACAATCGTTACTAGATCCTAATAACCCAGGTGTCTACAACCAGGCTATTATGGAATTTGGCGCTTTACAATGTACACCAAAACAGCCGCTTTGCACAAGTTGTCCACTTGAAAATAATTGTCAATCACGTGCAAATAACACCATCGCTTTTCGTCCCCAAAAAATTAAATCAAAGCCTGTAAAAAATCGTTTTTTCCATTATTTAATCCCTTTTGACAAGCGGCAAAATACCTTGCTTACCAAGAGATCAGGAAAAGATATTTGGCATGGATTGTACGAGTTTCCTCTTCTGGAAGCAGACCATATGTTGAGCGAAAAAGCACTTAAAGCGCATCCTAATTTACCCAACTGGGCAGCTACTGCAACATGGATAAAATTTGAAGATGACGTGATAACACACAAATTGTCACATCAAACCCTACACACGCATTTTTGGATTTTGGAAGACATTGAAAAGCAACTTCCAACCCCGTGGCACGAGGTCCACAACTTTGGTGTTCCGCGACTTATTGAACGATTTTTGCAGAAGTTCAACCGATAGTGTACATTTGATTTAAAATCTATTATGAGCGGAACATTGAATAAAGTTATGTTGATTGGACATTTAGGCGATAACGTCAAAGTCACCTATTTTGACGGCGGTAATTGCCTTGGACGATTTCCTATTGCAACTAACGAAACCTACACGAGCAAACAAACAGGCGAAAAAGTAACCAACACCGAGTGGCACAATGTTGTAGTGCGAAATAAAGCTGCTGAAATTTGTGAAAAATATCTAAAAAAAGGCGATCGTGTTTATGTGGAAGGACGTATCAAAACCCGTAAATGGCAAGGGGATGATGGCAAAGACCGTTACTCGACAGAAATTCACGTAGATGATTTTACCTTCTTAACACAACGCCCAACAGACGCAGCTGCTACGCCAGCGCAGCAAACGCAACAACAACCGGCTCAGCCTACCCAACCCGCAAGTAATGACGACTTGCCGTTTTAAATTTTAATCGTTGGAGTTACCCTATTTGGTCTTAGGCTTTGAAACCCTCGAAACAGCAAAAGTGATTTTACTGTTCCTGCTTCTGATTGGCTCGGCCCTAGTTTCGGGTTCTGAGGTTGCTTTCTTTTCGTTAGCACCTTCTTATATCAAAACCGCAGCAAATGCTTCAAACAAGTCTGAGCGCACCATTGCACATTTGCGTAAAAATCCAAGACGCCTTTTGGCGATTATTTTATTGCTAAATAACCTTATAAACATTGCAACGGTACTTGTTTTTGCATCGCTGACTTCTTTGTTTTTTGAGGCAATTCCGCAGCCGTGGTTGCAATTCTTTTTAGAAGTGGGTGTCATTACAACTGTAGTCCTTTTATTTGGTGAAATACTGCCTAAAATATATGCCAACAAAAACCCAAAAGGCTTTGCCAAACGCATGGCGCTTCCCATTTTTATTTTGGATCAATATGTGTTTTTTGCGCTTACCTATCCAATGAGCTATGTTACGTTTAGGCTTCAAAAACGATTGGGAAAAACTACCTCAAACATTTCGGTTGACCATTTGTCTCAAGCACTCGAAATGACGGATGATTCTGAAACGACCAAAGACGAGCAAAAGATTTTAAAAGGGATTGTAACTTTTGGCAACACCGATACCAAACAAATAATGTGCCCGCGCATCGATGTTTTTGCCATTGAAGAAAAAACAGAATTTATTGATGTTATTGAGCAAGTTGTAGCAAAAGGATTTTCGCGTGTGCCCATTTTTCGTGATACCATTGATACGGTTATCGGCGTACTTTATGTAAAAGACTTATTGCCCCAAATAGACAAGAAAGAATTTGATTGGAACAAGCTATTACGCGAACCGTATTATGTTCCAGAGAATAAAAAGTTGGACGATTTATTGGAAGAATTTCAATCCAAACGGATTCACTTGGCAGTTGTAGTAGATGAATATGGCGGAACTTCTGGAGTGATTTCACTTGAAGATGTTATTGAGCAAATTGTGGGTGATATCAGTGATGAATTTGATGAAACCGATATTAGTTATTCCAAACTAAATGACAATACATTTGTGTTTGAAGGGAAGACTTCACTTAAAGATTTTTATAGCGTTTTAAAGCTTGATAACGCCTCAGAATTTGAAGCCAAAAAGGGGGAGTCAGAAACCATTGCAGGATTTGTTTTGGAGCAATTGGGTTCGTTTCCAAAAGTGAATACGGTCATGAAATTCAAAAACGTGATTTTTACTATTGAGGCTGTTGACCGAAAACGTATCAAACAATTAAAAGTTCAATTGCGCACATGATTCGCCTTGTAATTTTAGCGTTAATAGTTTTGGGTTGTCAAACGCCAACACCCAAACCAAAAGCCCAACTCGACCTTGCCTATCCAACTCCGAAATATAAACCGCTTACAAGTGACTGCGCTTTTGCGTTTGAGTATAATCAATTGGCGGTGCCCGAAACCCTGTCTGCCTGTAGCGTTACGCTGGACTATGACGCACTGAATGCAAAGCTTTACCTCACGTATTTCGACTTGGCCGAATCTTCTTTAGATACCTTGTTGTTGGATTTTGACAAACGCCTAAAGATGTTTGGTAAGCAAGCAGTTCAAATAGATGAGAGTGCTTATGAAAACAAAGCACAAAATGTGTTGGGGTCGTGCATTATTATTGTGGGGGACTCTCCATCAAATTTGCACTTTTTTAGTACAGATGCAAAAAGACACTATCTTACGGGATCGCTTCTTTTTGAAGCAGTGCCAAACTACGATTCTCTATCGCCAGCAATTGCTTACATCAAAAACGACGTGCAAAAACTTTTCGAAACCCTTCACTGGGATTAAGACTTTTCTTTTGCCGTTTTTGTAGCGCTTCTTTTTGCAAGATGTATCACACGTTTTTCGTCTTTACAACAGGCTTTAGCGCAATCTCGCTCGCATTTTTATTTTCGGACAGTTGCGTTTATGGCGTGTCAGTTGCTGCTTCACCAACTTTGTAATCGGTACCGAGTCCTTCCACAGTAGTACGAATGGCATCAAATGAAGTTTCAGATGGATCAAAAGAAACATAGGCAGTTTTGCCTTCAAAATCTACTTTTGATGACATTACACCTTTAGCTGCAGCTACCTTCTTTTCGATGCGAGCCGCACAACCAACTTCACAAGTCATGCCTTCAATTGGGAAAGAGATATGGGACAACTCAGCCGATAGTTCTACTTTCTTTTCTTCTGCGTGGGTAACGGATTTTTTCTCTGGTTTTGGAGCTGTATTGCAGCTTATAAATAGTAAAACCAAGAGGTAATAAATAGGGCGTTTCATAATATTAAGTTTTAATCAAATATAGGAAAATATCAATATTTCTCATTGATTTTCACCAGTTTTGCCTACGATGCAATTGATTCCTCAAAATAAATGGCTTTACCTTTTTTTACTCTCAATCATTTGGGGAAGTTCATACATACTTATTAAGCGTGGTCTTGTTGGGTTAACCCCTATTCAATTGGGAAGTATACGTATTGTTTTTAGCACCGTTTTTTTGCTATTGATGGGATACAAATCGCTAAAAGGACTTTCTAAGAATGAGTGGAAATGGTTGATCATAACCGGTTTTTTAGGAACGTTTTTTCCATCTTTCTTTTTTGCTTTCGCGCAACAATATATCGACTCTGCAGTAGCTGCTATTATGAATTCGCTTACGCCAATATTTACGTTGCTTGTAGGAGTTGCTTTTTTTGCCACCAAAATTTTAACCAGACAATATGCAGGCGTTTTATTGGGGTTTATGGGTTCTGTTGGTTTGATTTGGGGAGGCTCTCAAATAACCGAAAACCAACCCGTTGGATATGTACTGCTGATTATAAGTGCGTCAATGTGCTATGCGGTAAATATTTATTTCCTTAAGCATAAACTTGCCAATGTTTCGCCCATGGCAATGACCTTAGGAAATTTCATTGCTATTTTGCCACCCGCCATTGTGCTTTTATTTAGTTCTGATTTTTTCTCGATGGAACTAATTCAGTCAGAGGAAGTACTTTCAAGTTTGGGCTTTATTGCGCTACTCGCTTTTTTCGGGACAGCCATTGCAAAAGTTATGTTTAACCGATTTGTTAAAATGGCATCTACTGTTTTTGTGTCTTCGGTAACCTATACGCTTCCCATTGTAGCATTATTTTGGGGTATGCTAGACGGCGAACGCATTAGTAGCTTTCAGTTTTTAGCAACAGCTGTTATTTTAATTGGGGTTTCTTTGTCACATCGCCCAAAGAAACCTAACTAAATTAATTTTCAGGGTTAATTTCTACCTTATCTAATGTCAACGAAACATCTTGTCCACCTAGATTAAAGCTCTTTTTTGTGGGTAGCATCAAGCCAGACTGCTCTGAATAACCTGAGTAATTCGTAGTATTGGTTTGCATCTGTCCATTAAAATTGACCATGGAAGATTCCCTTTCTTTTAACCCAGTGTCTACATTATAGAAGTAGCTATAGCTAACCCCAGCTCCAGGAACTTTTATGTTGTAAGCATCCGACCCATTTATATTTTCAATTCCCTCTAGTGTAATGTCGGCGCTATCTAACAGTGCAACTTCTGGAAGTATGCCCAGGGTTTTTTTCATGTCATCATGAATGTCTTTTGGTAAATCTATTTGGTTTGGACCTTGTTTGATATATGCCGATTCTTCAGAAACGACACTCATCATCATGGCATTTCCACCAACAGAAACAACCTGCTTTTGTGCTTTTGCTGAATAGGTTTCCTCCACTTCAATGTTCATCTGCATAAATTCGCCCTTGTAGACGAGCTTAAGTGTATTCAAATTAGACACATTATTTACCCCTGTTTTTTCGATGTATGTTTCCAAAACGCCTTTTGCCGTAATGCCACCTGCAACAGCAGCTTTCTTAGGTCGCTCAATAGGCTTGCCGTATTTGTCAAAGTAGTTAACAGGAAGATTTACACCGTTAAACTGGACCTTTTCGAGCTTGTCTAATACGTCAACTCCTTTTCCAGTTACCACAACTCTAGCTTGATCTACGTTAAAGTATTTTTGAGCCACTTGCTTTACGTCTTCTACGCTAACAGTATTGATTTTATCCAAGTAGTTTTTGTAAAAATCATCATCTAAATTTTCGGTAGCAATTTCCAATGCAAATTGTGCAATAGTTGCAGGGTTTTCGAGCGAACGAACAAAACGTCCAACATATTTTGCCTTTGCTTTTTTCAATTCACTCTCCGTAACTAAGTCGGTTCGAATTCGTTTAATTTCACTCAATAATTCAACAACAGCGCTATCGGTAACTTCGTTACGCACACTAGCTGATGCACGAAAACGCGTTGCTGTACGTTTATCGTTTCCAATACTTGAGTATGAGCCGTATGTGTAGCCTTTGTCCTCACGTAAATTTAAAAACAGACGTGCTTCGCCACCACCACCAAGGATAGAATTTGCCATAAGAACAGGGAAATAATCTGGATCTTTTTTTGTCAAATACGTAGTGCTTTGTACCACAACTTCTGACTGTACTGCATTGGACATGTTTACAAAATCAATCTGCGTGCTGGCAGGATTTTTAACTTCTGGCAGTGAACTTGACGCAATAGGATTTGCCTTCCATTTCCTAAAGTATTTTTTCACAAGTGGCTTGACAGTCTTTAGATCGATATCACCAACAATTACTAAATACGCATTATTGGGTCTAAACCTATATGCATAAAACCGTTTCGTATCTTCAAGTTTGATGTTATTTACCGTTTCAGGAATAACATATTCTCCGTAGGGGTGATTTTCACCATAAGCCAAAAGACTTTCTACACGTCTTGCCGCAGTGGAGACATCTTTTTCAGATGATTTTAATCCTTCTAATAAGAGATCACGTTCTTTTATAAATTCCTCTTCAGTAAAATTAGGATTGATAGCTGCATCTGCCATCATTTCTAAGACGCGCGGAAAATAGCGTGTTAATGACTGGGCAAATGCGCCAGAAGTACTAATGTTTACACTGGCTCCCATAAAGTCAACCTCATCGTAGAAATCATCTTTTTTAATAGTTACAGAGCCTTTTCCAAGCAAGCTACTCGTAAGTTGGCTTTGCCCGGCTTTAAGTCCTTCTAAAACGGGAGGATTATCTAAAGTTAAGCTTGCACTTACTTGCGGAAGTTTTCGGTTTTCAACCACCATCACGGTAAGCCCATTTTTAAGCTTAAATTGTTGAGGTTCATTAATCTGAATCGAAGGGGCAGGACCAGGTGTTGGTTGTTCGCTGCGGTTAATTTGAGCAACTGCCGAAAATGTTAATACGGATAAAAATAGCGTGAGTAATTTTTTCATGATTTAGGGATTAGTTGTTTTCAGATTCAGGTAAATACTCCAGTACCAATCGCTGATTGCTGTTGAGGTATTTGTTGGCTACATCTCGAATTTCTTCGCGTGTTATGGAACGATAAATATCAATTTCGTTATTTATCAAATTCGTATCGCCGTACAACATATGGTAGCGTGCTAACGAATTTGCAACACCTTCAATGGAAGCATTAGCGCTAACAAACCCGTTTTCAAATTTGTTTAGTAGCTTTTGATAGTCTCGTTCTGAAATTAACTCTTTTTGAAGTTTTGCTACTTCTTCGTCCATTTCAGTAACCAAATCGGTGAGTTGAAATTCTCCTTGCGGCAATCCAAAGACCACATACATGCTGTAATCCTCTTGCGAAATATTGAAAGCTCCTGTTTGCAATGCCATTTTCTTTTCATCAACAAGTTTTTTGTACAATTTAGAACTAGGCCCGTCACTCAAATAGGTAGAAATCATATCTAAAACTCTTGAATCTCTGTCCTTGAATGAAGGTGTTCTATACGCAGCCACTACAGCGGGAATTTGAATATTACTATCGTAAGCTTTGGCTGAAAGCGGTTCCGTTATCGGGTCTTCAGTAACTTTTTTTCTAACAATATCAGCTCCTCTTGGAATACTTCCAAAATAGTCTTCAACCATTTTTTTTGTAGTGTTGATGTCAATATCGCCTGCAACAACGAGTACGGCATTGTTTGGTACGTAAAACTTTTTATTGAATGCCAAAAATTCGTCAAGCGTGGCGGCATCTAAGTGTTCCATTTCACCAATGGTAGTCCAGCGGTAGGGATGCTTTACAAACAAATGTTTTTTTACATTTTCCAAAAACTTGCCATACGGACGATTATCCACGCGCAGGCGTTTTTCTTCTTTTACAACTTCATTCTGTGTGTCCACGCCATCTTGCTCAATGATGGGGTGTAGCATGCGTTCAGACTCCATCCACAAGCCAAGTGCTAAATTATTGGACGGAAAAACTTCGTAATAATAGGTCCTGTCATCAGTGGTATTGGCATTGTTTGTACCGCCATTTTCGGTTACTATAGAAAACCAAGCGCCGTTTTCAATATTTTTAGTTCCTTCAAAAAGCAAATGCTCAAAAAAGTGTGCAAAACCTGTGCGGTTTGGTTGTTCATCTTTTGCTCCCACATGATACATCACGGAAGTCGTAACTACGGGTGCATTGTTGTCTTGATGGAGGATTACGTGTAATCCATTAGAGAGGTCGTATTCTTCAAAAGAAACGGATTGTGCCATCGTCAATCCAGCTACCAATAAAAAAATAGCAGTGGTGTAAGTTTTCATAAAACAAGGGTTTAATAGATAAATTTAGACATTTTTATATTAACGACTAATAAAATATTCTGTTACACTAAAAAACATTGCTTGATTGAGAACAAGATTGTATATTTGCCCCCGCTTCGTCAAGAAGTATATAAAACAAAAAATATGTTTGCAATCGTAGAGATAGCAGGGCAGCAATTTAAAGTTGCAAAAGACCAAAAGGTATTTGTGCATCGTTTGGACGCCAAAACAGGAGATAATGTTTCTTTTGATAAGGTGTACTTAGTAGCAGACGGTGACAAAATAGCTGTAGGCGCCCCGGCTGTAGCCAATGCTTCGGTAGAAGCAAAAGTGGTTCGTCATTTGAAAGATGACAAAGTAATTGTATTTAAAAAGAAACGCCGCAAGGGATACCGCGTTAAGAATGGTCACCGCCAGTCGTTGACAGAAATTCTTATTGAGTCTGTAGGTGTGGGAACTGCTAAGAAAGCAGCACCTGCCAAAAAAGCCGCAGCACCCAAAGCAGCCGAGAAAAAAGAAGCTGCGCCTAAAGCCGCTCCAGAAGCAAAAGCTGTAGACTTTTCGTCTAAGACAGTAGCTGAGCTAAAAGAATTGGCAAAGGAAGCTGGGATTTCAGGTATTTCTGCGATGAAAAAAGCCGACTTAGTAGCGGCACTAGAAGCAAAAAAATAAACGGATAAGCCATGGCACACAAAAAAGGAGTAGGTAGTTCGAAGAACGGAAGAGAATCGGAATCGAAACGCTTAGGCGTTAAGATTTTTGGTGGACAACAGGCTATCGCCGGGAACATTATTGTTCGTCAACGCGGTACAGCACACCACCCAGGAGATAATGTATATTTAGGTAAAGACCACACACTTCACGCTAAAGTGGACGGTGTAGTGCGTTTTACCAAAAAGAAAAACAATCGCTCGTATGTTTCTGTAGATCCTATTCAGGCCTAAACAGTAAACTACAAGAAAAACAAAACCCCGCCATTGGCGGGGTTTTTTGGTTTTAATGTGTTTCGGAAATTAATGCGTCTTAGTTTTTGACCTTTTTAACATAAAAAAACTTTTTACATGATATAAAGGCATAACCATAATAATGGCAACTGCTTTCTGTATAATATTCACAATAAGTTTTTTCATATTACCAAATTAACAAAAAAATTGATATGAACTTCCGTTTATATTTTGCCTGGCTTTAAAGCAAAGACGTTTATCATCATTTATATAAACCCTATATGTAATGTTCTCGATAAGCTTCAGTAGTAGCCATAAAAATCCATAACCACCCTCCATTAGCGGAAGTCATTTCACTAGTTTCTAATTCAGAAACTTCATAATTTTCTAAAAATAATGTATTCATAATTAAAAGATTTAAAGATTAAACATGAGCTAAGTTCGCATCGCTCAGTGTAAGTTGTTAGCACGGAAGAGTTTTTTCTATAAAAAAAACCGAGACAACTGTCTCGGTTTTATATACCTATGTTTTCTTTTTGAAAAGAGAAAAAGCCTTCAAAGCTCAGGTCTTCGTCTAAAATTTCCCAATGAATTCCAAAAGGGGAGAGTTCATATTTTTCTCGTTGTTTAGGGGTTGCTTGTGCCAACTTGGGAAACCACTCTAACGGCATCGATTTTTCAATCCCCTCAGTTGTTTTAAGATAAATGTGGTCTTGGTCAAACCAAATACGTGGTACATCCATATCGTTTTATTTAGAAAAATGAGCATGCCATGCTTTAAGTATCAATTCTTTATTTTCTTCAATCAACGTTTTTGCAAGTCTTAAATCCTTGTTTTTTAGTCCTTTGTTGTCAATGCAGCTTAAAGCCACTACACTAAATTTCGCCTCACCATCAGCATTTCTAACATGAACATGTATGGGGTTATGCTCATTAGAGTAAAAAAAGAAACGCATTCCAAAAGCGTAAAAAAGAGTAGGCATCTTTTTACATTATTACTCAAATGTACAAAATCAATGTTTAGCTGTGCTTTTGGGCATAAAAAAACCGAGACTACTGCCTCGGTTTTATATCCTTTATATGTATTTGGAATTTAGTAACGGTAGTACTCAGGCTTATAAGGCCCAGCAACAGGAACACTGATATAGTCCGCCTGCTCTTTGTCTAATTCTTCAAGCTCTACTCCGAGTTTGTCAAGATGTAAGCGTGCTACTTTTTCGTCCAAATGCTTCGGAAGCATATACACTTTGTTCTCGTAGCGGTCGGCATGTTTCCAAAGTTCAATTTGTGCTAAGGTTTGGTTGGTAAATGAGTTACTCATCACAAAACTAGGGTGTCCCGTAGCACAACCTAAATTCACCAATCGTCCTTCTGCCAATACGATAATATCTTTGCCTTCCACGGTATATTTATCCACCTGTGGCTTAATTTCTACTTTACTCGCGCCGTAGTTATCGTTGAGCCAAGTCATATCAATTTCATTATCAAAGTGTCCAATATTACACACAATGGCTTTGTCTTTCATTGCACGGAAATGACCTTCATTAACGATGTCTTTGTTTCCAGTTGCGGTAACAATAATATCAGCATTGCCAATTACGGTATCTAACTTTTTCACTTCAAAACCGTCCATAGACGCTTGCAGCGCACAAATCGGATCAATTTCAGTAACGGTAACAATAGCACCTGCACCTTGGAAAGAGGCAACAGTTCCTTTGCCTACATCTCCGTAACCTGCAACCACTACACGCTTTCCAGCAAGCATAATGTCTGTTGCTCTACGCACCGCATCCACTGCAGATTCTTTACAACCGTATTTGTTGTCAAACTTCGATTTAGTAACCGAGTCGTTAACGTTTATGGCAGGAATAGGAAGTGTTCCGTTTTGCACACGCTCATAAAGGCGGTGTACTCCTGTAGTCGTTTCTTCAGAAAGCCCTTTGATACCTGCAGCAAGTTCTGGGAATTCATCAAGAATCATGTTGGTAAGATCACCACCGTCGTCCAAAATCATGTTTAGCGGCTCACGGTCTTCCCCAAAAAATATCGTTTGTTCGATACACCAGTTGAATTCTTCCTCGTTCATACCTTTCCAAGCATACACCGGAATTCCCGCTGCGGCAATGGCTGCTGCGGCGTGATCTTGTGTTGAAAAGATATTACAAGAGCTCCATGTTACATCTGCACCAAGTGCAGTAAGCGTTTCAATAAGTACCGCCGTTTGAATGGTCATGTGTAAGCATCCTGCGATACGCGCACCCTTTAGAGGCTGTTCTGCGCCATATTCTTCACGAAGTGCCATAAGCCCAGGCATTTCTGCTTCGGCAAGTTCTATTTCTTTTCTTCCCCAGTCGGCAAGCGAAATGTCTTTTACTTTGTAAGGCACGTAAGTAGTTGTTTTAGTAGCCATAGTTGTATATTTGATTCTTAGCAATTTTAACGCAAAATTACAGTATTCTATGCCCATTTACAAAAAAATTGACGCACCATACAATACCCAAATATTGGTGTGGCATATTGCGGAAGATGAAACCGTATTACGTAAAGGTATAGAACTTACTAATTTGTGTATCAACAGGTTAAGCCAGATGAAATCTGACGTTCATCGTTGCGGATTTTTAAGCGTACGCCAGCTTTTAGCTGCTGCTGGTTACACGCCAAGCGCCCTGCATTATGATGATTTTGGAAAGCCGCATTTGTCCGATGGAAGGTTTATTTCCATCACACATTCGCACCAATTTGCTGCCATTGCTATTGGTGACAAACCTTTAGGAATTGATATTGAAAAAGAACGTCCTAAAGTGCATCGAATTGCATCTAGATTTTTGGATGTGTCTGAACGTACACCCAATGCAACAGACCGAATCCGTACCACGCAATGGTGCATCAAAGAGGCTGCTTACAAAGCTTTGGGTAAAAAAGGGGTTAGCTTTTTACACGATATACGCACTACAAATTTGGATAGCGAATATCCTGTGGCAGTAGTAAACCTAAATCAAAAGACAATAAAACTTAAGAATTGGCTGTATTTTTGGGATCAGTTCTCATGTGCTGTAGCCATTAAATCACAATAATTATGGAAATTTCGGTTGAACTCACACTCACGCCACTTCAAGATAATTTTGTACCACCCATCATCGCATTTATAAAAGCCTTGCGTGCATCGGGTTGTACCGTAAAAGAAACGCCACTAAGCACGCAAGTTTATGGCGAATTTTCAACCGTTATGTCGTTGATTACCAAAGCCACTAAAGAAGCTTTCGAACAAACAGAACATGTCATTTTAAACATGAAAGTGGTCAAATCTAACCGCAGCGACTATGAGCCAACTTTTTGAGCTGCTTTTTGGGCAATATTCAGCATATCAATCCATAGATATAGGACTTGAAATTACCGCTGTAGTATTTGGTTTTTTAAGCGTTTGGTACGCCAAGAAAAACCATATTTGGGTATTTCCAACGGGGCTGATTTCAACTTCAATTTTTGTGTATTTGCTTTGGAAGTGGGCACTTCTGGGCGACATGATGATAAACGCGTATTACTTTGTAATGAGCGTGTACGGCTGGTACGTTTGGACAAGAAAAACAAATGACCAAGCAACTCCAATAAGCCGAACAAATACCAAAGAAAAACGAACATCATTTGTTATTTTCATCATTACGCTGGTGTTTGTTTACGTAGTATATCAATCGGCAGGGAAGTGGACATCATGGACAGCCTATGTTGACACTGTTACCACAGCCATATTCTTTGTTGGCATGTGGCTTATGGCACGTAGGAAGATTGAAAATTGGATTTTTTGGATTGTCGGCGACATCATTTCGGTACCGCTCTATTTTCACAAAGGACTAAGCTTTACAAGCCTGCAATACCTTATCTTTACAATCATTGCCATTTACGGCTTTTTAGCATGGAAACACGTCTTAACCAACTCAAAAGCAACTGCATAAAAGTAGCGCTATTTGGTCCTGAATCAACGGGAAAAACGACATTGGCTCAAGCATTGGCAAAACACTACAACACAACGTGGGTTCCAGAATTTGCCAGAACATATCTAGAAGAAAAATGGCATAAATCACATAAAATATGTGCTCCAGAGGATATTTTACCTATTGCCATTGGACAACTAAAACTAGAAAACGAGGCTGTAAAAAGAGCAAATAAAGTTCTCTTTTGTGACACCACAATACTGTCCACACAAGTGTACTCAGAAGCCTATTTTGACGGTTGGTGTGACAAAGAAGTAGTGCAAGCCAACAAAGAAAATCAATACGATTTATACTTTTTGACGGATATTGACGTTCCTTGGGAGAAGGATTTGCTTCGTGACAGACCCAACCAACGTGAAGAAATGTTTCATAAATTTGCAACTGCTTTAGGGCAACGAAATTTGACCTACACCCTACTAAGCGGTTCGCACGAACAACGGATGAAATGCGCTATTGAAAAACTAGACGAATTAGATGAAACACATATTTACGCAAAAGGATAAACTAGCTTTAAAAGAAATAGGCATTTCTGAATCTGATGCACAAGAGCAATTACACGTGTTGCAAAATGGAGCGAATTACGCCCAACTAGAACGACCAGCAACACAAGATGACGGGATTGTAGTTTTATCCAATAATGATATTGTCAAATGCGCAAAATTTTTTGATGAAGAAAAGCCCAAATTTTCTATATCTCGTTTTATACCGGCATCAGGAATGGCAAGCCGTATGTTTAAGTTTTTGCATTTTTTCCTAAAAAGATATGATGCCGACAAAGAAACGCTACGGAGTTACTTAAACCGAGAGAAAACCTATAAGCTAGGCGTTTTTCTTGGGGGTATTGAAAAGTTCCCCTTCTTTTCTCAAATTCGGAAAGTAATAAACAAAGGACAAAGCGGTACTCTTGAAAAAGATTACAGGGATTTATTTATAAAGAAAACAGTTAATAGTCTTGGTAAGCTACCCAAAGCCTTGATCCCTTTTCATAAGTACGACGCTGAGTTACGAACTGCTGCCGAAGAGCAATTGTATTTCTCTACCGAATTTGTGGCAAACAAAGGCAGTATGAATATCCATTTTACAATTCCACCAACGACCAAAAGGGCTTTTGAGCAACATCTTTCCAAAACAATTTCACAGTTAAATTCTACTGTTGCTGTTCAAACACATTTGAGTTTTTCACATCAGCATAAAAGTACAGATACATTAGCTTGTGAATTGGACGGTACTGCGTTTCGCGACGAAGACGGTGTGCTTGTTTTTCGTGCTGGCGGACATGGTTCGCTTATTGAAAATTTGAATGCCATTGAAGATGAAATTATATTTTTATCCAATATTGATAACATTTCGGTTTCCAAGTATCACGAACAAGCCGCCCTGTATAAAAAAATGTTAGCAGGTATGTTGATTTCGCTTCAAAACCAAATTCACCACTATGCTCGTGCATTAGAAAACGAGGATGCAATTGATTTGATAGAGGTAACAACATTTTTACAAGAGAAACTCAATGTCAGCGTTCCTCAATCTTTGCAAGGCAATCAACTTATCTTGTTTTTAAAACAAAAACTAAACCGCCCACTTCGTGTGTGTGGTATGGTAAAAAATGAAGGTGAACCAGGAGGAGGACCTTTTTGGGTAGAAAATAAAGGCGAAGTTAGCCTTCAGATTGTTGAAGGCGCTCAAGTAAATACCAAAGACAAAAAGCAAAAGGCAATATTTAAAAAAGGAACGCATTTTAATCCAGTTGATATTGTTTGCGGTGTGTACAATCACAATGGAACTAAATATGATTTGACACATTTTGTAGATTATGATGCTAATTTTATTGCCGAAAAATCTGTTAGCGGCACTTCAATTAAAGCACTGGAACGTCCAGGATTATGGAACGGCGCTATGGCGGATTGGAACACTGTTTTTGTAGAAGTACCAGTACGTACATTCAATCCTGTAAAAACAGTAAATGATTTGTTGCGACCTTTGCACCAATCCACATAATTAAATTATATTTGCATCATCTCTAGGGGTGCCTTACGGCTGAGATTATACCCATCGAACCTGGGCAGGTAATGCTGCCAAGGAATTTTGTTTCACTAAAAACCATTGTAAATAATACCCCTTTATTTGCCTATACGCAAATGAAAACCATTATTACATTATTGCTTGCTGGAAGCCTGATGGCACAACAAGCTAAATCTGACATAGATACATTGACAGTTAATACCGTAACACTTGAATCGGTCACGGTAAGCGCCCTAAGGGCAAAAGAGAATACGCCTATGGCGTTTACAAATATTTCCAAAGAGGAGTTGGAAAAACAAAACTTAGGAAAAGATTTACCAGTACTGTTGCGGTTTTTACCCAACGTGGTCACGACAAGTGATGCTGGAGCAGGAGTCGGCTATACAGGGATTCGTGTTCGTGGTAGTGATGCCACCAGAGTAAATGTGACCATAAATGGTATTGCATACAACGACGCTGAATCACATGGAACTTTTTGGGTGAATTTATCTGACTTTGCATCATCTACTGATAACCTTCAAGTACAACGCGGCGTAGGAACATCTACAAACGGCGCAGCCGCTTTTGGGGCAAGTATCAATCTTGAAACAGATAAAGCATCTGAAAAATCGTATGCACAACTTGCTTCTACAATTGGAAGTTTTAACACACTCAAAAACACGATAAAATTCTCCACAGGAATTTCGGAAAGTGGTTTTGAATTCAGTGGGCGCCTATCTAATATAACTTCTGATGGGTATATTGATCGCGCCTCTTCACACTTAAAAGGATATTTTCTTCAAGGAACTTACAACTCAAACAACACCAAAATTAAGGCACTAACTTTTGGGGGACACGAGCGCACCTACCAAGCGTGGTACGGAGTTGATCCAGCCACATTGGCATCCAACAGAACATATAATCCTGCTGGGGAACAATACGACGAGGAAGGAAACGTACAAGGTTACTACGATAATCAAGTAGATAACTACAAACAAGATCATACACAATTACATATCGAACAGCGATTGTCAAATAATGCTAGACTCTCTTTGGGGTTAAATTATACACATGGATATGGCTATTATGAGGAATTTTATGATTCGTTTTCAGGAGGAGAGGATGTTTCATATGACTACCTAAAATTACCTCCGCTAAGTATTAACGGACAAGCGATTACGGAAACAGAGAATGCGGTTCGCAAGTGGTTGGATAACGATTTTTATGTGGCCAACCTGATGTATCATTTTACGAATGAAAAACATGACATTAGCGCAGGGGCCTATTACAGTACCTACAACGGAGCGCATTTTGGTGAATTATTATGGGCATCTACTGCCAATATAAACCCAAAACATCGTTTTTATGAAAACCGAGGAAAGAAAAAGGATGGTAATGTTTTTGCCAAATGGGATCTTTCTTTGAACGACAACTGGAATCTTTATGCTGATGCACAAGTTCGCTGGATTGATTATACCGTAGCTGGAGAAGTTGCTGGACCTGAATCATTTACAGTCAACGATTCACACACTTTTTTTAATCCTAAAGCCGGGGTCGTGTATCAACCCAATCCCGCACATCAACTCTACGCATCATATGCCAAGGCACACAAAGAGCCCAACCGTACAGACTACGAAAACGGCAATCCCGTTCCTGAGGAATTAAATGATTTTGAATTGGGATGGCGTTGGAAAACAGAAGCGGCTTATGTAAATGCAAACTTGTATTATATGGACTACAAAAACCAGTTGGTACTAACGGGTGCTCTTGACGATGATGGCGCTCCAATTCGTCAAAATTCAGGAGATAGCTTCCGAAGGGGCATTGAGATAGATGCTGGTTGGGCATTTGCGCCCCATTGGAATTGGCAAGCCAATGTGTCTTGGAGTAAAAACCGAAATAAGGATAAATATTTTAAACGCGATGGCGCTTTACAAGCCTTAGGCGATACGCATTTGTCGTACTCTCCTTCCTTAATTGCATCTGAACAGCTGACGTATGCGCGCGATACATGGTCTATTTCTCTTGTGAGTAAATTTGTTGGGGAGCAATACATGGGGAATATAGATGCTGAACTCTCTAAACTGGAGAGCTATTTGGTTAACGATATTCAATTTCAGGCAGTTATCTTAAACAACGAAAATGCACCTCGATTAGACGTAAACATTCATGTTTATAACGTTTTTGATGAAGTATTTAGTTCAAATGGATATTTCTATACCTATGACGACGACTGGAGTTCGCCAACCGCAATCACAACCATAGAAGGAGTGGGTTATTATCCGCAAGCAGGACGCCACGTAATGGCAGGACTTACGCTGCGGTTCTAATTGTAAATCCGCACCGCAGTTCCATTTTGCTGCACCTTATAAAACAGTAGGCTATAGGTTGCTCCTTCCGTAAGGGGTTGACCTGTAGCCAAACTGTACTGAATGTCTTCACATGGGCATGAGCCTGTAACTCCAGAAATTTGAACAGTAGAGCAACTACTTGGCGCATGGTTTGGACAACTTGCTTCCCACGCCATAATGGTTCCAGAAAGATTAAATAATAACAATCCTTTGATACCGCCATTTGCCCAATACAAACTACCCCCTTGAAAGTTTAGGTTGTCAAAAGCAGGAAGTGCCAAATTGATGCTTTGGTCAAATCGTGTTTCAAATAAATACGGATTGCGCTCTACGCTGTTCTCGGCACAACTCAATAAAATAAAAAAGGTAACGAAAACAATATATTTCATGTGTATAAAACGCATAAAAAAGGAAAATTGTATATTTGTATTCATCCCTTAAACATAAGGGATTTTTTAATAACACCCCATGAGTACAGTTTCATATTATACGGCCGAAGGGCTAAAAAAATTAAGGGAAGAACTCAATCATCTAAAAGATGTTGAGCGTCCGCGCGCGTCACAAGCAATTGGCGAGGCGCGTGACAAGGGAGATTTGAGTGAAAATGCCGAGTACGACGCTGCGAAAGAAGCGCAGGGTATGCTTGAAATGAAAATCTCAAAACTTGAAGAAACCCTATCGGGAGCGCGCGTGATCGATGAGTCGCAATTGGATATTTCTAAGGTTTTGGTACTTTCAAAAGTGCGCATCAAAAACCTGAACAACAACATGGAAATGAATTATACCCTTGTTGCTGAAAGTGAAGCCGATTTAAAAACCGGAAAAATTTCGGTTAACTCTCCCATTGGTAAAGGACTTTTAGGTAAGGCCGTTGGAGATATTGCGGAAGTAACCGTTCCAAACGGCGCGCTTAAGTTTGAGATCTTATCTATTGAACGCTAATGGCGTCTATTTTTAGCCGAATTATTGCTCGTGAACTTCCTGCCAATATTGTTGCAGAAGACGACAACCACATTGCCTTTTTGGATGTAAATCCAAATGCACTTGGGCACACCCTTTGTGTACCCAAAAAGGAAACAGACAAACTTTTTGATTTAGACGAAGAAGCGTACCTCAATCTGATGCAGTTTAGTCATCGTGTGGCTACTGCCCTTAGGCAAGTAGTTCCGTGTAAGCGTATTGGGCTATCGGTTATTGGTCTTGAAGTACCGCATGTCCACGTGCACTTAATTCCATTGAATGAAATGGCAGATGCCACCTTTCAAAAAAAGACGTCATTGTCTAAAGAAGAAATGAAGGCGCTCGCCGAAAAAATCAATGCTGCTTTTGAGTAAGTGGTAGTTGAATTTCAAAAGTGGTTCCTTTTTCGGAGCTTTCTAAAAGACTAAGTTTTCCGCCGTGATATTGTTCAACAATGCGTTTTGCTAACGATAACCCAAGTCCCCAGCCTCTTTTTTTGGTTGTAACGCCAGGATTAAAAATAGCTTTCTGAAGTTTTTTTGGAATACCATTTCCGGAATCACGGATGATAATTTTTGCGTCGTTTTCCCAGTTTAGATCTATGGTGATCGACCCTTCACCTCGTATGGCATCAATGCTATTTTTTATTAAATTCTCCAACACCCATGCGACGAGTTCTGCATTGATTTCAACCAAATGTTCATGCCCTTTTTCATTTACATGAAGCCTAATACCTTTAGGAATACGAATTTGCATATACGAAACAAGTTCTTGCACGACGCGGCTAAGCTTTGATGCTTTTTTATTTGGTAATGAGCCAATTTTTGAAAAGCGCGCGCTAATGGTTTCCAAGCGTTTGACATCGCTTTTGATTTGTGTTAGTAATTTTTCATCTATTTCGTGCTGTTCTAAAATGGTTAACCAACCTAAAAGCGAAGAAATGGGCGTTCCTAACTGATGCGCAGTTTCTTTGGCCATGCCTGTCCATAATTTGTTAGCAACCACTTGCTGTGTGCTTTTGTAATAGGCAATCAAAAGACTACTTAAAAATGCTACAATTAGAAAAAAAGCAATGGGATAGAAACGCAATTGATTTATGAGTTTCGAATTACCATAATACATTTTTTGGTACAAACTGTCTTGATAAACGATTTCGACAGGTTTGTGCGTAGCACTAAATTCTTTAATCAATTCTGCTATATAACTCACAGAGTCCTGAGCTAATTTCCGCTCATTTATATTATTTGAAAACAGGAGTTTGTTATCACCATCCACCACGATCATTGGAATGGTATTTTCACCAGTCATTATTTTAAAGGTCAACGGGCTAATAGGTTGATTTAAGTTGGTGTTTGAAGCAAGATCTTCTTGTGCCAGACCCCATAATTCCATTTGTTGGCGTTCATCATTTTGAATACGCTGAATTAATTTATTGGTGTTCCAAAGGGTAAACCCAACAAAACACACTACCAGTACAAACCCCACGATGCGGAAATTGCGTTGGTTTGCGTAAGAGAAGCTTAATCTCATATATACGAATATAGTATATTTTCATCCTTTGTGTTCGCTGTAAATTGAGTAAATTTGTATGAACATCATTAACCACCGCATGGATATTACAGGAAAAATCAAACAAATAGACCAAACTAAGGAGTACGGATCAAACGGATTTCAAAAGCGCGAACTTGTGCTTACAACTGAAGAGCAATACCCACAACACTTACTTGTGGAATTTGTTCAAGACAAGTGTTCTCTTCTTGATGCATATGCCGTAGGTCAGCGAGTTAAAGTAGGTATAAACCTTCGTGGACGCGAGTGGCAAAGCCCACAAGGCGAGATCAAATATTTCAACTCTATTCAAGGATGGCGTATAGATGCTGCAGACGCTACACCACCTCCACCACCGGCTGCGCCATTTGAAACCATGCCAGACGCACCTGAAAAAGAAGCGCCAGACGATCTGCCCTTCTAGCTAAACGTATGTATCATTTATCGGAAGAATTGCGTTTTCCTTCGCCTCATTTGGCTACAAAAGAGGGGATTGTTGCTGTGGGCGGTGACCTGCGGCCAGAGCGAGTACTGCTTGCCTATCGCAGCGGAATTTTTCCTTGGTTCGAACAAGATGAGTTTTTGATTTGGTGGAGCCCAGACCCAAGAATGGTGCTCTTTCCAGATGAATTGCGTATTTCTAAAAGCATGCGCAGTTTACTACGAAAACACCCTTATGAAATTACATTCAATAAAGCCTTTAACCAAGTAGTACAATCTTGTGCGGGAGTAAAACGATTTGGGCAAACGGGTACATGGATTACACCCGGATTAATGGAAGTGTATGGGGTTTTGCATGAACAAGGACACGCACACTCGGTTGAAGTTTGGGATGGTGCAAAACTTGTAGGAGGACTTTATGGCATTGATATTGGAGATGTATTTTGTGGCGAAAGTATGTTTTCAAAAGCAAGTAACTCCAGTAAACTAGCCTTGATTTATCTTACTAGAGAATTAAAGAAGAATAAATATAGACTCATTGATTGTCAAGTGCCTACGGCACATTTGGCAAGTATGGGCGCTGCGCCAATTTCTAGAAAAGAATTTCTTAGTTATTTGGACTAAGCGCGGCTATTTCCTTGTGCCTAAAACAATCTACTACATGGTCGTTAACCATACCCACAGCCTGCATATGGGCATACATTGTAATTTTCCCAATGTATTTAAATCCACGTTTTTTTAGGTCGTTACTCATTTGAATGGCCAAGGCGGTCGTTTGTGGAATTTCATGGGTTTGCTCAAACCTATTTTGGATGGGTACTCCGTTTGTGAATGACCACATATATTCGCTAAAACTGCCTACTTCTTTTTGAATTTCTATAAAAGAGCGTGCATTTGTAATCGCTGCTGTAATTTTACCTTTATTTCGAATGATTCCCTTATTAAGAAGGAGTTTTTCTACGTCATACGCTGTTAGTTGTGCCACACGGTGTAGGTCAAAATCGTGAAAGGCTTCACGGAAATGTTCACGCTTTTTCAAAATAGCCCACCAAGACAAACCTGCTTGAAACGTTTCAAGTAAAAGCGCTTCAAATAGTTTATGATCGTCAAAAATCGGAACGCCCCATTCATCATCGTGATAAGCGATATAGGTAGGATTTGCCAAACACCAATCGCAGCGGAAAGGTTCCATGGTTACGATTTTTCTTCTAAATTATGTAAAAATGTGTCAAGTGTCAAACTATCCGTAAGCGTGTAGTTCCCAATAGCAGTTCTGCGCAACGCTACCAAGTGTGCACCGCAGTTAAGCGTTTGTCCAAAATCGTGCGCTAAAGAACGGATATAAGTCCCTTTGCTACAAGACACTAAAAAGTCTATATCTGGAAGGTTGATATTAGTCAAATCAAATGACGTAATCGTGACTTCTCGCGATGGAATTTCTATAGTTTCTCCTGCTCTTGCAATGGTATAAAGGCGTTTTCCATCTTTCTTTATGGCGGAGTGCAGCGGAGGTTTTTGCTGAATCTTCCCTAAAAATGTATGGCGTGCTTCTTCTAATAAGGCACTTGTGATGTGGTCAATAGGCGTTGGATTACTTACTGCAGTTTCCAAATCGTAGGAAGGCGTTGTTGCACCCAAACGAAAGGTGCCGGAGTAGGTCTTATCCATCCCCATAAATTGATTAATCTGTTTGGTCATTTTCCCTGTGCAGATTAGCATTAACCCTGTGGCAAGTGGATCTAAAGTACCCGCGTGACCTACTTTTATTTTTTTGATTCCGTAGGTTTTACGAATGGCCCATCTAATCTTATTCACCAATTGAAAAGATGTCCACTCAAGGGGTTTTTCAATTAGTAGAAGTTGTCCTTCCAGAAATACGTCTTTAGAAAAATTTATGTCCATGCGACAATAGATGCGATAATTCCAACAATCAAACAGTAGGCTGCAAAATAGCTCAGTTTACTTTTTTTCACGATGCTAATCATCCACGTACACGCCATAATACCAGAAAATAAAGCAGCTATAAAACCTGTAAATAACGGTAGCGCGTCAACAGTTCCAAAAACGGCGGGGCCATTATCGAGCAAGGTTTTTGCCATGCTCCCCAAAATAAGCGGGATGACCATTAAAAACGAAAAACGAGCAGCCTCCGGACGTGTTGCCCCAATGAGTAATGCCGTGGCAATCGTAGCTCCACTTCTCGAAATTCCTGGGAGTATAGCTACGGCTTGTGCTAGCCCGATGAGTAGCGCAAATGTGTAGGAGATTGAACGTTCTTTTGTTATGGTGCGGTCAGTGAAAAATAGGAGTAGGGCGGTAATACACAGCATCGCACCAACGAGTGCCAAATTAGACCCAAAAAGCGCCGTGATTTCTTCCTCAAAAAACAAGCCAACTGCGACTGCGGGCAGCATAGAAAGTGCAATTTTCCCAATATAATGCCGTGCCTTTGGATTGTCCTTTTGAAAAAAACCTTGAATGAGTTCCACTATGTCTTTTCGAAATACAACGGTGGTTGCAAGAGCTGTTGCCGCATGCACTAAAATAGTAAAGAGGAGGCTTTCTTCCGGTAGCGTTTCCCCAGCTAATAGTGTAGTAAAAAGGGCTATATGTCCACTAGAGGAAACAGGTAAAAATTCGGTTAGCCCTTGTACAACTCCCAATACTAATGCCTCCCAAAAACCCATTATTTTTTCTTGGTTGCTAAAATAGCAACGATCAATACAGCAAAACCTGCTAACACAAGCGTAGGCGCTACACGGATACGCAATGGGCTAAAAATAGCGGGGTTAAAAACATTTGGGTCGTCACTGCCGCCACCCGTCATAAGTACAAAGCCCAATATGATAAGTGCGAGCCCAGCACCCATAATTTGATAGGATCTTTTTCCAAATAAAAACTCTTTTTCGTTTTTCATAATCAGTAAATAATGTCATAGGTTAAGCGAAGGTGCTTGCGCGTTGCAAACCAAGCACTTATGCCACAAATAAACATTGAGCCGCCCAAAATAGAAGCCGTCAAAAGCACGAGTGAGAGTTGATTTTCCCACCAGTTGATTTGCGGAATCAACTGCACTAAAAAGCGTAGAACTGTTGCAAAACCTGCCAAGGCAAAACCTGCGCTTAAGACCCCAAGACCCATATAACGCCACAGAAAAGGCCGTCGAATAAAACGCTTTTTAGCCCCAACCAACAACATCGTTTGTATGATGAGTCGTTTACTGTAAATGGATAATTTGATGGAATGATTGATCAGTAGTAATGCAATGCCTATAAAAACACCACTGCACACAAGCAGCCAAAATCCAAATCGTTGAATATTTTGATTGAGTAAAACAATAAGCGGACGATCGTAAAGTACTTCAGAAATAAAAGGCTTTTGCTCAATCACATCGCTTAAGCTGTCCAAAACTTCTGTGGTAACAAAATCGGCCTTTAGTCCAATGTCAAGTGCATCTTGCAGCGGATTATACCCCAAAAAATCCATAAAATCTTCGCCAATTGTAGCACTGTGTTCACTGGCTGCCGTTTCCTTAGATATAAACTGCACCGCTTTTGTAAATGGGGCTAATTGTATGGTAGTAATCAATTGCTCTCGCTCCATTTCTTTGGTTTCATCTTCCAAAAAAACAGTCATGGTTACTTGTTCTTTAAAATAGTTGGCAATGGATTGACTATTGAGCAAAATAAAACCCAGGATACTTAGAACAAACAACACCAAAGTAGTGCTGCTAACAACAGAAAAGTAGGAAGCAAAAAGGCGTCGTTTGTATATGCGGGTTGCGGACATAGTTGTTCTAAGGCATAAAAATAGAAAATATGACGGAACAATCTTGCTTGTTTTCCTAAAGACCGTACTTAAAATGTTATTTTTGTGGCTTAATTGTTTGTATGGGATATCCGTTTCAAGATATTGAGGAAAAGTGGCAAGCGATTTGGGCATCGCAGCAAACCTATAAAGTGGACCAGCCGTCTGATAAACCCAAATTTTATGTATTGGATATGTTTCCATATCCATCAGGAGCAGGGCTACACGTGGGGCATCCGCTAGGCTATATTGCAAGTGATATTGTGGCACGCTACAAACGTCACAAAGGATTTAATGTATTGCATCCGCAAGGCTATGACTCGTTTGGACTTCCTGCCGAACAATATGCCATTCAAACAGGACAGCATCCTGCTGTCACAACTGAAACAAACATTAAACGCTACCGCGAACAGCTTGACCGAATGGGTTTTTCGTTTGATTGGTCAAGAGAAGTGCGCACTTCAGATTCTTCTTATTACCGCTGGACGCAATGGATTTTTTCACTTTTATTTGATGCTTGGTACGACACCAAACAGGACAAAGCACGTCCGATAGACGCACTTATTCAGCACTTGGAACATTTTGGCACACAAGATTTGGAAGCCGCTTGTGATGACGATACACCAACATGCACAGCCGAAGATTGGCGTAGTATGGATGAAATGGAAAGACAAATATTTTTACTCCGTTTTCGTCTAACATATTTGGCAGAAACTGAGGTGAATTGGTGTCCTGCTTTGGGGACTGTACTCGCAAACGATGAAGTAGTGCAAGGAGTTTCAGAGCGCGGCGGACACCCTGTTGAGCGTAAAAAAATGAAGCAATGGAGCATGCGTATTTCAGCTTTTGCCGATAGGTTGCTTCAGGGCTTAGAATTCATCGATT
>JAACDD010000146.1 GCA_009937085.1 Bacteroidota bacterium | reverse complement strand
CCATCAACTAAAGGTCAGCTATGAAAGTAGTCATTATCGATTACGGCGCAGGCAATATCCAGAGTATTCGTTTCGCATTGGAGCGTTTGGGTGCTACGGCTGTATTATCCCACGATGCGGATGAAATTCGCCAGGCCTCCCATGTTATTTTTCCGGGAGTGGGCGAGGCGAGTTCTGCCATGAAAAAGTTGCAGGATACAGCGTTGGATACTGTTATTCCGACCCTGAAGCAACCTGTATTGGGCATATGCTTGGGCATGCAATTGATGTGTCACGCTTCGGAAGAAGGAAATACAAAAGGCTTGGGGATTTTTGATACAGAAGTGGTTCGTTTTACCACCGACTTAAACGTGCCGCATATGGGATGGAATACCGTTAATGGCACAGGAAAGCTATTTTTGGATATTACACAAAACAGCCATTTTTATTTGGTGCATAGTTATTACGCTAAATGCTGCAATGACACAAATGCAACCTGTACGTATGACCTGCCGTTTAGTGCGGCATTGGCACGTGACAATTTTTACGGCACCCAATTTCACCCTGAAAAAAGTGGTGCTATGGGCGCACAACTACTACAAAATTTTTTAAACTTATGATTCTCGTACCGGCAATAGATATCATCAACGGGCAATGTGTCCGCCTTACCAAAGGCGATTACGACACCAAAAAAGTATATAACGAATCCCCTGTGGAAGTGGCCAAGGCCTTTGAAGGGGCTGGACTAACACATGTGCATGTTGTTGACTTAGACGGTGCTCGCGCCAAGCATATTGTAAATGCAAAGGTGCTGGAGCAAATTGCCACGCAAACGTCCTTACAGGTCGATTTTGGCGGTGGAATTAAATCTGAAACCGATTTACAAACGGCATTCGATTGCGGCGCTTCACAGGTGACACTGGGCAGCATTGCGGTTAGCGAACCTAAATTGGTAGGTGACTGGTTGGAGAAATTTGGTGCGGAGCAACTTATTTTGGGTGCAGATGCCAAAAACAGACGGATTGCCACGCACGGTTGGGAACAAGATTCGGGATTAGATGTCATAGACTTTATAAAAGACTATACGCAAAAAGGATTCGAATATGTGCTTTGCACAGACGTTGCCAAAGATGGTATGCTGGCAGGGCCATCGTTGGAATTGTATTATGAAATCTTAGAACAGTTACCTGAACTTTCACTAATTGCTTCGGGTGGCGTAACCACTATGGACGATATTTATCAGTGTGCAGAATTGGGTTGTACCGCTGCCATTATTGGAAAGGCTATTTACGAGAACAAACTGTCTCTAAAGGAGTTGGAACGCTATCAAACGGAACAAATTTAATATGCTTACCAAACGAATTATTCCGTGTTTAGATATCAAAGATGGCCGCACTGTGAAGGGCGTAAACTTTGTTTCGCTCCGTGATGCAGGTGATCCCGTGGAATTGGCGCAACGCTATGCCGATGAAGGCGCGGACGAGCTGGTATTTTTAGATATCTCTGCTTCTGAAGAAAAGCGTAAGACCTTAGCGCAATTGGTACGTAACGTGGCATATGCGATTGACATTCCGTTTACAGTGGGTGGTGGTATTAGTTCCGTGGAAGATGTAGGCATTTTGTTGGAAAATGGTGCGGATAAAGTATCGATTAACTCCGCTGCGGTGCGCCGACCAGAACTTATAAGCGAATTGGCACAAAAATTTGGCACGCAATGTATTGTCGTTGCAATTGATGCCAAACAAATTGAAAACGAGTGGGTGGTGCATCTGGTAGGTGGGAAAGTACCTACGGAGCGTAAACTTTTTGAGTGGGCAGCTGAAGCCGTTGACAAAGGCGCAGGCGAACTCTTATTTACCTCCATGGATCACGATGGTACCAAGCAAGGCTTTGCCAACAACGCCTTAAAACAGCTTAGCGAAACCGTTTCTGTTCCCGTTATCGCTTCAGGTGGCGCAGGGACTGTACAACATTTTATAGATACCTTTGCACGAGGAAATGCAGATGCTGCTTTGGCAGCAAGTGTATTTCACTTTAAAGAAATAGGTATACCTGAACTAAAATCCGTTTTACGAAACAATCAAATTCCCGTACGATGACTATAGATTACAGCAAACACCCTGACGGACTGGTTCCTGCAATTGTACAAGACGCAAAGACAAGGACTGTCCTTATGCTCGGCTATATGAATGCCGATGCCGTTGCGAAAACGCAAGAAAGCAAACAGGTGACATTTTTTAGCCGTAGCAAAAACCGCCTGTGGACAAAAGGGGAGGAGAGCGGTCATTTTTTAACCTTGGTTGAAATGGCAGTAGATTGCGACAACGATACCCTACTGATTCAAGCGACACCAAATGGCCCAACATGCCACACCGGAAGCGATACCTGTTGGGATAACGAAAACACAGCGAATTACGGGTTTTTATCTGCCTTAGAAAGCATTATTGCAGACCGTAAAAACAATCCCACAGACAAAAGCTATGTGGCAAGCCTATTTACCAAAGGCATTAATAAAATTGCGCAAAAAGTAGGCGAAGAAGCCGTTGAAACCGTGATTGAAGCCAAAGACAATGACGAAGGCTTATTCCTAAACGAAAGTGCCGATTT
>JAACDD010000022.1 GCA_009937085.1 Bacteroidota bacterium | reverse complement strand
TTTAATCCACCACGCTACCTAAAACTATTTGAAGTGGTTCCGGGACCAAACTGTAAGCCAGAGGTTGTGGACTTCCTAATGGATTACGGTAGCCGCTTTTTAGGAAAAGCATCCGTTTTGGCAAAAGACACACCTGCATTTATTGGAAATAGAGTAGGCATTTTTTGTATTCAGAGTTTGTTCCACCAAATGAAACCCATGGGGCTTACGGTAGAGGAAGTAGATAAACTTACAGGTCCTGTAATGGGACGTCCAAAATCTGCTACGTTCAGAACAGTTGATGTGGTAGGTCTAGACACACTTGTTCATGTTGCCAACGGGCTGCATGAAAACTGCCCAGACGATGAGCGTCATGAAGTTTTTACATTACCTGATTTTATCCAAAAAATGATGGATGAAAAATGGTTAGGCAGTAAAACCGGGCAAGGATTCTATAAAAAAGTAAAAAACAAAGACGGAAAGTCGGAGATTCAAGTGTTGGATTTAGATAGCATGACGTACAGAGCAAAAAAGAAGGCTTCGTTTGCTACACTTGAAAAAACAAAAACAGTTGAGCGTGTTGCAGATCGCTTTCCCATATTGATTGGTGGCACTGACAAAGCTGCTGCTTTTTACCGAAAAGTTCTTGGTGAAACCTTTGCCTATGTGCAGTTTCGAATTCCTGAGATTGCGGATGAATTGTTTCATATTGATGAAGCTATGAAAGCTGGTTTCGGTTGGGAACACGGACCGTTTGAACTTTGGGATGCTGTTGGATTGGCTAAAGGAATTGAACTTATTAAAGAGGCTGGTCATACTGTAGCTCCTTGGATTGAAACACTTGCTACAAAAGCAGATTGCTTTTATAAACTTGAGGCGAACAAAAAGCATTACTACAATATTGGTAAAGCAGCATTTATTCCAATTCCTGGTCAGGATGCCTTGATTATTTTAGACAATGTCAGAGAAAATAAAACGATTTGGCAAAACAAAGAATGCTCGGTTATTGACATAGGCGATGGCATTCTAAACATCGAATTTCACTCCAAAATGAACACCATTGGTGCAGGTGTTTTACAAGGTATCAATAAAGGTATTGATTTGGCAGAGACAGGCTATGAAGGGGTTGTGGTTGGAAACAATGGCGCCAACTTTTCAGCTGGCGCAAATTTGGGTATGATTTTTATGATGGCTGTAGAGCAAGAATACGATGAGCTCAATATGGCGATTAAGTATTTTCAAGATACCATGATGCGGATGCGCTACTCGAGTATTCCTACGGTAGCTGCGCCACATGGTCTAGCACTTGGCGGGGGCTGTGAACTTTCCATGCATGCCGACAAAGTAGTTGCTGCTGCAGAAACCTATATTGGACTTGTAGAGTTTGGCGTGGGTGTCATTCCAGGAGGTGGTGGCTCAAAAGAAATGACACTTCGTGCTTCGGATATCTTCCGCAAAAACGATGTTGAGCTTAATGTTTTACAAGAGTATTTCCTCACCATTGGTATGGCAAAAGTGGCTACTTCAGCTTATGAAGCATTTGATATTGGTGTCCTTCAAAAAGGAAAAGATACAGTTGTTGTAGACAGCAAACGTCAATTGAGCATTGCCAAACAAGAAGCGCTTTTGATGGCGCAACGCGGCTACACACAACCAAAACAACGCACAGATATCAAGGTTCTTGGAAAACAAGCATTAGGTATGTTTTTGGTTGGAACAGATAGCATGGAAGCAGGACACTACATTTCTGAACACGATCAAAAAATTGCCAACAAACTAGCCTACGTCATGGCGGGTGGCGATTTGTCGCAAGCCACAAAAGTGAGCGAGCGCTATTTATTAGACATCGAGCGTGAAGCGTTTTTATCGCTTTGTGCCGAAAGAAAAACGTTGGAACGTATTCAACATATGCTAAAAACAGGAAAACCTTTAAGAAACTAATTATGAAAACCGCATATATCGTTCGAGCCTATCGCACCGCAGTTGGTAAAGCACCTCGGGGTCTATTTCGCTTTAAACGTCCCGACGAACTCGCAGCAGAAACCGTTGCACATCTTATGAATTCTATTCCAGAATTAGACAAAAAACGCATAGACGATGTGATTGTTGGAAACGCCATGCCCGAAGCCGAACAAGGCTTAAATATGGCACGACTCATATCGCTTATGGGCCTAGAAACAGATGAAGTACCTGGAGTAACCGTCAATCGCTACTGTGCCTCTGGCTTGGAAACGATTGCTATGGCAACCGCCAAAATTCAATCAGGAATGGCAGAGTGCATTATTGCAGGTGGATCGGAAAGCATGAGTTTTATTCCGTTTGGCGGATACAAGCCTGTGCCAGATTATGAAATCGTAAAAAAAGGAAAAGAAGATTATTATTGGGGTATGGGGCTTACTGCTGAAGCAGTAGCCAAAGAATACCAGATCTCTCGCGAAGATCAAGATGCCTTTTCCTATGCATCGCATCAAAAAGCGCTTAACGCTATTGAAAGGGGCGCATTTAAAAAACAAATTGTTCCTATAAATATTGAGGAAACCTATTTGGAAGGCAATACCAAGAAAACACGCAACTATGTGGTAGACACCGATGAAGGTCCGCGTGCCGATACCGCTTTGGAAAGACTGGCTAAACTACGTCCTGTGTTTGCTGATGGTGGTTCTGTTACAGCTGGAAATGCGTCGCAAACAAGCGATGGTGCCGCTATGGTACTGGTAATGAGTGAAGATATGGTGAAAGAATTGGGCGTTACGCCCATTGCCCGAATGGTGAGCTATGCCGCCGCAGGCGTTCCGCCACGTATCATGGGAATTGGCCCAGTAGCGGCCATTCCAAAAGCGCTGAAACAAGCGGGAATGAAACAAGAAGATATTGAGTTATTTGAGCTAAACGAAGCCTTTGCTTCACAGTCGTTAGCGGTGATACGAACATTGGGGTTAAACCCCGATATCATTAACGTAAACGGAGGCGCTATTGCACTCGGACATCCACTTGGGTGTACGGGAACGAAGCTTTCGGTGCAGCTTTTTGACGAAATGAAAAAGAGAAATAACAAATACGGCATGGTTACCATGTGTGTGGGTACAGGACAAGGTGCCGCAGGAATTTTTGAACGATTATAAGTAAAGCTATGGAAACAATAGAACGAAAACTAACAAGAGGAGGAGCGTTTATCTTACAAGAAACGCAAGCAGCAGATGTGTTTACTCCCGAAGAATTTAACGAAGAGCAGCGCATGATGCGTGAAGCCGTTCAAGAATTTGTTGACCGTGATGTATGGCCAGCACGTGAACGCTTTGAGGCTAAAGATTACGATTACACCTTTGAACTGATGCGTAAAATTGGCGAAATGGGCTTTTTGGGTGTAAGTGTTCCCGAAGCCTACGGCGGAATGGGAATGGGATTTGTAAACACCATGCTAGTATGCGAATATATGTCTGGAGCTTCAGGTTCGTTATCTACAGCATTTGGTGCGCATACAGGAATTGGTACCATGCCTATTGTGCTGTATGGAAACGAAGAGCAAAAGAACAAATACGTTCCAAAATTAGCATCGGGTGAATGGATTGGCTGCTACTGCCTAACAGAGCCTACTGCAGGTTCAGATGCCAATAGCGGAAAAACAAAAGCTATACTTTCAGAAGACGGGTCGCACTACCTTATTTCGGGGCAAAAAATATGGATTT
>JAACDD010000145.1 GCA_009937085.1 Bacteroidota bacterium | reverse complement strand
TGTTCTAGTTGATCCATTAGACGGCTCCTCAAACATTGATACCAATGTTTCAGTAGGAACGATATTCTCTATATACAGGAGGTTGTCTAGCAATACTAGCACTGTTTCGGTCTCAGATTTTTTGCAAAAAGGTACACAACAAGTTGCAGCAGGATATGTGCTTTATGGTACTTCCACAATGCTTGTTTATACTACTGGTCATGGTGTAAATGGATTTACACTTAACCCAGCACTTGGTACATTTTATCTTTCACATCCAAATTTGAAATTTCCAAAATCCGGAAATATATATTCAATAAATGAAGGAAATTATGTTCATTTTCCAGAGGGCATAAAAAAATATATTAAATATTGTCAAGAAAATATTGATGATAGGCCATATACTTCTAGGTACATAGGTTCTTTAGTTTCAGACTTCCACAGGAATTTAATAAAAGGAGGCGTTTATTTATACCCACCTACTTCAAAACACGCTAATGGAAAGTTACGTCTGTTATACGAGTGTAATCCAATAGCCTATATTGCAGAGCAAGCTGGAGGCTCAGCATCCAATGGTGAAAAAAGAATATTAGAAATTGAGCCTAGCCAATTGCACCAAAAAACACCCTTTTATTGTGGGAATAAAGAAATGGTAAATGATATTCATCGCTTTTTGGCACGCCCATAAATAACATTAAGTTTAACTATACTGTTTAATTATAATCATTAAGAACTCATTTGTAGTGATTAGTTCTGTTTTTCGGGGAGTAAGGCCCCCATACGTTCTAAGTCTTGATCCATAATACGTATCATTTCGCTTAGCTTTTTCTTTTTTATTTTTGCTACATCAACCTTTTCAAAAGGGTCTTTTTTTAGGTGATAGAGTTCAATAGTAGCTTTACTTTGTGGGTTATAATGATAGATAAGCTTCCAATTGTTGTCTACCAAACTAGTAAAATAACTTGACCTATGTGGATGGGGGTAATGATTTAGAAAACGGTTTTTCCTTGATTTATTTTTCCCTCCTTCAAATTGCTTACGCAGCGAATAGCCATCTGTTAGGTGTGTTTTTGGTAGTGAAATATTGTGGAGCTCTACAATGGTAGAAAAAATATCAAAAACAGTTCCCATTTGAGTTTGAATACTACCGCGCTTAATGGGTAGTTTTGACTGCCAATAATTTTTTTGTGGCGTAATCCATGCTGCTACGAAAGGCACTCGCATGCCACCTTCCCAATGCGTTGCCTTTTTCCCTTTTAATGGCATTGAACTGCTATATCCATTCAAATCTTGTAAGGGAGCATCAGATCCATTATCTCCCAAAAATAAAATTAGCGTATCATTTCCAACATTTAATTCTTTTACAAGACGAACAATATCACCAAGTGATTTATCAACCCCTTCAATCATGGATGCATACGCTTTTGCTTTTAAGGGTATATCCAAATTATCGTAGTTTTCTTTAAACTTAGGGTCAAATTGAAATGGACTGTGGACGGCATAATGTGCCATATGTAAAAAAAACGGTTGTTTTTCGTTATGCGCTTTTCTGATTTCTTTTTTTGCTTCAAGTGTTAGTGCTTCTGTCAAAAATATATCCGTACCATGATACTTTTCTAATCCCTCAACAGCTCTTTTTTTTCGCCCTTTACTATTTCCAAAACCGTCAACTCCAAAATAGCTTGCAGGCATGCCAATAGAACTTCCCCCTATATTAACATCAAAGCCTAGTTGTAAGGGATTTTCACCTTCGCTATTTCTTGGTCCAAAGTGTGCCTTACCCACATGAATAGTCTTATACCCTTGCTCTTTTAGGATGCGTGGCAATGTTAGTGAAGAATTTGAAAGCCCCTTCCAATTCCATTTTTCAGGACCGTAATCTCCGCTATTTTTTTCCTCAGGTAAAATCCAGTTTGTTGTTTTATGACGCGCAGCATTTTGTCCTGTCATAATGGATATCCGAGTGGGCGAGCACACCGAGTGCGCATAAAAATGACTAAAACGAATGCCGTTTTGTGTTAATTTCTCAAGATTTGGGGTATTGTATATCCCATTCAAATCATAAAGCATTGGGCTGCCCTTTTTGTCTGTAATAAAGGGAACAGAACTATCCATAAGTCCCATATCATCAACTAAAAAAATGATGATATTTGGTTGTTTTTTGGCGTGGACCTTGCTTGCGTATTGAGCGTTAGCACCACAAAAGGATAAAACCAAACCAATTAATAGCGAACAAATTTGTTTTTTAGGCATAAACTAAGTTTCTAGTCTAAATATACTATTTAATCACAACCATTATGAACTCATTTGTAATGAGGGAGTAAATCATATGTTGTAGCAATTAAGACAATCCTTTAATTGCCAAAAGCATTTTAAACATACTTTTACTCTATTAAAATAAAAATCATGATACTCAAACTTAAGTGCAATTTAGAAAACCTTACCCGTCTAAATCTTAGCAACACGAATATCAATGATACAACCATCTTGCACCTTGATAATCTCAAACACGTTGAGGTGTTAAATTTATATGGAACTGAAATTACGGACGAAAGTTTAAAAATAATCGAAAAGCTTAGCGGCTTAAAGCGTGTTTATCTTTGGAAAACGAATGTTTCTGATACCGGTTTAGAAAACTTAAAAGCCATACGTCAAGACATAAAAGTAATAGGCGCCTCTTCGTAAATTAGATATATAAAAATATTTTTGTATATTTAAGATGTGAATAGCTTAATTCACGATTTATATGACCCGTGTGGACTGGGTATTATAATAGAGTCGCGGGTGGAGAGAACGCACCCGGATCAAGCGTTACATAAGTTTAACGTCAAAATAATAGAAATTATGGACGATAAAATTATAGTAGCATTAGCTCACAACCAAGGTCACGCTGCAGCAATGCTTGCAGAAGACAAAAAATAAACCCAAGTTTATTTTAATCTAAAACGGCTCTTCGGAGCCGTTTTTTTATTTTTTGATAATTTTAAAGGTTATGGTATGATTACTTGAAGTAACTCGAATCACATAGATTCCTGGTGCAAAATGATTGACCGCAATAGAGTGATTTGGAGAAAGCAATCGACTTTTGGAATAGTATACAACTTGTCCAGCTTCGTTATATATCTTAATTGAAGCTTTCAAACTGTATTTTAATTGCAGCTTCAAAAAGTCTGTCACAGGGTTTGGATAGACTTCAATATTTTCCAACACCAACTTATCTGCCTTTAGTATTGGCGTTACTAATTCTGCGGCCCAGAGGCCACGTCCATATGTAGCTGCATAAACTTTATTCAAAGCATCATTTATTTCAAGTTCTGTTATTCTCACATTTGGTAAATTATCAGAGAAACTCTCCCAATTTGAACGTTCTTCGCTATGACTGTAAAATACGCCGTAATTCATCCCTAAAATTAAATCTTCACCATAGAATGTAATTGCACTGGCGGAAAATTCGGGTAAATTGCCATTTAATATTTCCCACGAAATTCCACCATCCTCAGAAAAAACAACTTTTTTCAACCCAGATACGGCCAAAGCAACTTTTTCGGAATCATCTTTATTAATCGCAATAGCATTAATATTTCCAGTACTTTCAGGTAATATAAGTTTTTCCCAGTCCGTTTGACCCCCATCAGATGTTTTGTAAAGCGTATCGTTAATGGATAGATACATGACTGCATTATTATTTGGTGCAATTTTAAACTGATCTATGTTGCCATTAAATGTTTGTGATATTTTGACCCACTCTTGGTCATCTTCCTTAGAAAACACTTCATCATAGGCCACATAAACTTTGTCAGTAACAGATGGGTCTTGCTCAAAAGGAACTATCCAGTTTGCGTTATTTGCACTTCCAGCTTTCCCTGGAGGTTCTAAAAAAAAAGATCTCGTTTGCCCTTGGTCAGTGCTTACGTAAAGATTTCCAAATTGACTGGTGCCGTATAGTTTGTTTGAATCATTTTTATCAACGAAGGTCTCCATACCATCAGCCCCTAACCAGTCTTTCCATGTGCTATTTGAAAGTACGGAAGTACCATTGTCTTGCGCCCCTCCAGTAACTATCTCGTCTGAAGTATTTGATACTCCAATTTTGTAGAATTGTCGAACACCTAAGCCATCAGACAAGTCTTCGTAATAAGACGAATTTATCGTATCAGGGTCTTCAGCTTTAAAAATCCCACCATCTGTACCTACAAAAAGAATTCCATCCACCAGCTCCGTGATGTCAATATCTGCGTGGCAATAGCCAATGTTATTAAGGTTTGCCGAATCGGGGGTCCATTGGGATGTAATGGTGAAAGATTCTCCTCCGTCATCGGAACGCCAAGACAAAATCCCAGATAAATAAACAATATCAGCATTGTTAGGATCCACGGAAATATCCATGTCTCTTGGTGCTTGCCCTTGGTCATCGCTAGCAAATGAAGAATATCCAAAGTAATTTTTCCCTTCATGATCTAGTTTAGAAAACGTTTGTCCTTCGTCTTCTGAAACGAAAAGCCCAAAAAACAAGCTGTTTCTTTCTTCAACAAGATATATTTTGTTAGGCTCGTCTGCTGAAACTCCCATCATTTTGGCACCAGTTGAGAAAGAATTTTTTATCATTTCAACCCGAGACTCAAAACCTTCCGAAAAATAAGTAGTGTCTAAAGAGTCGTATATAGCTACATCGTCTAAGGTAACATTTCCTCCAAAGTTTGATTTTCCTTTGAATGCAATTTGAAAGGTGCTTGAGCTATCATAAAGGTCAGAAAGATCAATAATGATATCTGTCCATTGTGTTGCTTCTTCTTCATAGGTTGCTAAGACGGACCAATCGTCTTCACCAACTTTTTTATATTCAACAATGAGTTCATCAACGTCAAAAAAATATTTTGTATTAGTGTATGAAAAACTAAGCCAAGCATTTGGCGCATCACTTAGATCAATGACCTTAGAGACTAATCGCGTAGTATCGTCGGCCAAAAACGCACTCACAAATGATGCTATCCCTCCTCCCGTTTTTGGCGTAATCGTGTTAGTAAGGTTTGTTGAACTATAGCTCCATCCTGTATTACCGCTTACCAGTTCTTGACTCCAGTCAGGGTTTCCAATTAAGAGGTTTACAGGAGGGTGTTTAGAAAATGTTTCCCCATTATCAGTGGAACTAAAAAAGGAATTTCCTGTGGCATAGACTACTGAGGAGTCGCCAGGCTTAAACTCAATATCATACCCAGTAAATGACTCTGCATGAATTTTGCTCCAATTGGATCCGCCATCGACAGAGCGAAAAATACCTTGATATTCCACACTTGCATATAGAATGTTTGTGTTATCGGGGTTGATGAGGATTTTATTTACTACATGAAAGGAGCTACTACCTATCAAACTAGTACTGTTTAAGATTGACCAAGAGATTCCGCCATCAGAAGATTTAAATATTCTTCCTTCAGTGCTTCCCCAATAATAAGTATCACTATCTCCCGGGTGAATGGATAACGCATAGACATCAATATTGGACAGATTATCTGTGAGACTTGTCCAATTTTCCCCACTGTCTGTGGTTTTCCAAACACCTCCACTTGGGCTACCAACTATAAAATGTTCGGAGTTTTCAAAAGCAAATGCCGTAATCCTTCCTACACCTGGATTCCAACCACTAGTACCATTTTTATATGTCGGCCCTAGTTCGCTCCAGCTAGCCGTCTCTTCTACACTTCTTGTGTCATAAGAAAAATTACGTTCTCTATTGTAGCGGTGAAATGCTTCTAGGTAGTTTTTGTTTTGGATGATATTTCCATTTTCATCACCATCTATCTTTGCTAAATAAAGCCAACGTTGGTAGAATTTGTACCCACTCCCTTTTCCTCTACCAACTTGATCGAAAAATTGTTCGGCTTCGTTTTCAATTGTACTAACGGATGTTTCACCATCGCGAATTAAATCTAGATATTTTTGCGCCGATATATGGTACGACAAAAACAAAAAAAACAAGGAATATAAAAATTTGGGATGCATTATGTTAAGATTTGGATTTCAAACTTACTAATTTATTTGCAAATCACAAATCACAAATCACAAATCACAAATCAGAATCCAAGGGAATCATGAATAACATTCAATTTAATTTGTCAAAATGCGATAAATCCCTTCTAACTCTACCGCAATATGAATATATCCGTAAGGTCCCATAATCACATCGCGAACCCTACCAATCTCGGCGGCAATTTTTTCACGCGCTACTACCTTATCGTTGTCAATAATAAGCCGCTCCAAGTAGGTTTTTTTCAATGAGCCTACGAGCAAATTGCCTTTCCATTCGGGATATTTATTGCCTGTGACAAACGCCATTCCTGAAGCTGCAATAGAAGGCACCCAATAGTAAAAGGGTTGTTCCAAGCCTGGAAGCGAGCGATTTTTAGTAATCGATGTTCCCGAATAGTTTTTGCCATACGTGATTTTTGGCCAACCGTAGTTTTTACCCTTTTCAATAATGTTTATTTCATCTCCTCCACGAGGTCCGTGTTCATGTTCCCACAAATCACCTGTAATTGGGTGAAGGGTTAACCCTTGTGGATTGCGATGCCCATAAGAGTAGATAGCTTCTTTAGCCCCTTTAACGCCAACAAACGGGTTGTCTTCCGGAATGCTACCATCATCATTTAAACGATAAATTTTACCATTATCACGTGTAATGTCTTGTGGGTTCTCGTTACGATTCCCTCTGTCTCCAACAGAAAAGTATAGGTACCCATCTTTGTCAAAAACAATTCTAGATCCGAAATGCTGTCCCTTTTTAGTGTTTGGCTCAGCTTTGTACAACATCTTTACGTCCTTAAGTGCATTTCCTAAAAGCGTTGCCGTGTAAATTCCTGTATTTCCGCCAGAGGCATCTTCATTTGGTGTTGCCATGGCAAAATAAATACGATTGTTTTGCTCAAAATCTGGATGAAGTGCCAAGCCCATCAACCCGCCTTGCCCACGGACATACGTAGTAGGTAGTCCTGAGATTTCTTTCTTTTTCCCATATTGAAAACGAATAAGCTTCCCTTCTTTTTCGGTGTAAAGTAAACTGCCGTTGGGTAAAAACACCATGCCCCACGGAATTTCTACATCAGGAACAACAAGTTCTAACGTATAGTTTTTTGAAAGCGGTGTTTTTAGGGGAGGTGTATTTTCAACCTGTGCGCATGACAATTGGGTAAACATCAACACTATAAGAGTAGGTACGAATTGTTTCATTTTAAAACTAAATTTTGCTCAAGATATCTAAATTTATATTGATATAACAACTTGAATAAATGCCTGCCGTGTTGCAGCAGGTTCGTAGTAGCGTCCGCCAAAGGCATTAATTCGAATATTATCAAAAAAATAGGTATTCGCAATATTGTTTATGCCGAGTGTAAGTAGCGCATTATTCCATTTGCTTTGTAATTTTACATCAGTTGTCCAAAAATGCGGCACTTGCACTGTGTTTTCACTGTCTGCAAATCGTTTTCCAATATGCCTTGTGAGTATTGATAGCGTTGTTTTTCCAAATTGTTGTTCCCAAGTCGTGGCAAATTGATTTTTTGGAACATTCGGGAGTTCTTTTTTTATTTCGGTTTGATAGCTTCCATGGCTAAATGAAAAAGCAAGATTTCCAGATGGAATAATTTGCCAATTTCCTTCCAGTTCTATTCCTTTTCGGGTAGTTTGTCCAATATTTCTGTAAAAATTTTGACCAGAAAAAGCCGCAAGTTCATAGGATGCTATTTCGTTTTTTGTTTTGGTGTAGAATAATGTCAAGAATGCATCAAACTTCTTTTGTTTAAATGAAATTCCAAGTTCTGTTTCTGATGATTTTTGCGGTTCAAGTAAGCTGTTAAAACCCGTTTCACCAGATGGGTTTGCAGAAAGCTCATTGAGTGAAGGGGTTTCAAAACCCGTGCCCCAACGCAAATAGCTACTAAGCTGAGAGCTAAACTTTTTGTGTAACGCTACCATGGGCGATACCGCTACCAAATTCTTTCTCCCAGCGTTTGTCCCCAAAAAGTCGGTTAATGTTATGCGATGTACATCTGCGCGTAGGGCAGTTCGAAAGCGCCAACCTAAGTATGAATACTCTGCAATACCATACGTGCCCATATTGTAAAAATGTTCGTTTTGATGGAGTGTTTTATCGCCCTTTTCACCCGCATCGTTTTTAAATCGTAGACGTGCATCATGTTGCGCTGCACTCTCTAGGCCATACTGCCACAGCCACTTGTTTTTAGCGCCAGATGTTTGTGTTCCTAAACCAAAATAATAACGACCTAAATCTATTTGGCCGCCATAAACAAAGGGCAATTTTGCATCTAGTGTTCTGCGAGTGTAGAACGCATACGAAAGCCAATTTTTAGTTTTGATTCGAGCGCTGATTTGATGTTGTTTCACTTGTTCTCCAGCAGCATACGTTATGTTTGCCTCGCGGGCTTGCTTGCGATTTTCACCTACTTGCTCAAGGGTAAGACCACCTGCGTCGTTCGCAAACGGACTGTTGAATAATGAGTAGTCGATTTTTAACGTATTCCCGTTGTTTAAGTCTGTTTCGTTAGAGAGGGAAACAAGCGTATTTTCATAAGCACTCCATTGTCGATAGCCTTCTTGCTTTTGATGCGATACGATAGCACGAAAACGATTTTTTTCTTGCGCCTTACTCCATGTTGCCGCTAACGATTGCGATTCAAAATCCCCTAGTTTAACGGATATATTAGCTGCTGATACGATTGGAGCACTTTGTAATGAAATAACCCCGCCAGAAGCATTTCCATACAACCCACTCGACAGTCCACGAAGCACCTCAATCTTGCCAATTTGCGATAACGGAATATGATCCAATTGCGTTTGTCCATCTGGAGTTGTAATAGGAATTCCGTCCAATAAAACTTTGATACCCCGAATGCCAAAAGTAGCACGAGCCCCAAACCCTCGAATAGAAACGCGTGTGTCTTGCGTAAAATTCTGCTGACTGCTGACAAATAAACTGGGTATTTGCTGCAATAGCCCGCCCACTTCTTGCGTAATCGTAAGGTTTAGCGAGTCCGTAATAATACTTGCGCTTAGCGGCTGAATTTCGCTTTTTAATCGTTGTGCGCTTAATACTACTTCGTCTAATTGCTGGACTTGACTTTTTACTGCCAATCCGAAAAGGCACAAAAGAATCGGAAGTCTAAGCATCTTGCGTATACAAATCAATCAATCCTGGGGGCGTGTTAACATGAAGTATTTTGGCATTTCTGTCAATTGTAATAATGATGTCATCTACTACTGGAATCAATGCCGTTTGTCCGTTGATATCTACTTCTAATGTAGCTTGAGCTGTATGTTCATTTACACGAATAATTTTACCAAGTGAACCAAGGGCTTTGTCCTCAACTAAAAAACCAATGACTTCGTGGAAATAAAATCTGTTCCCTGTTAGCGGTGGTAATTCAGATAGAGGTAGATACGCTTTTGTTTTAAGAAGTAAATTTGCATCCTCTTCTGAAGAAACATCTTCGAGCTTCAGACGCAAAAGACCTTGCTTATGCATGCTGCATTTTACAACAAAATAGGGAACAAGAGCATCGTCTTGTGCTAAAAATAAGGTTTGAAGGGATTGGTACCGCTCGGGTTCGTCCGTATCAAGTTTGAGTAAAATTTCGCCTTTAAAGCTGTATTTACTGACGACTGTACCTACGAAAAAGCAGTCCTCAACACGCATGATTTATTCAGTAGCTTCTGCGCTGTCTTTGTCGTCTGTTGCTTCAGCTTCAGCAGCAGGCGCCTCTTCAGCAGGCGCTTCTTCTTCAACTGCTTCAGCAGCAGCTTCCGCTTCTGCGGCAGCAGCCTTTGCTTGCGCTTCAGCTTCTGCGGCAGCCACTTCTGCTTCTGCGGCAGCGATGGCAGCTTCTGCATCTGCTTTGCGCTTTTCGTTGATTTCTTTTTCAGCAGCAAGTGCTTTTGCTTTTTCGTCAGCTTTCGCCTTTGCTACTTTGTCTTTTGCAACATCTTGACGTGATGCTTTTTCGCTAACCCAGGCAGCAAATTTAGTTTCCACATCTTCTTCAGAATGTGCACCTTTTCGTACACCACTTACCAAGTGATTTTTTAGTAATGCCCCTGTTTCAGAGAGCAAATTTCTTGCTGTGTCTGTTGGCTGAGCACCATTTTGTAACCAATTTACAGCGCGGTCTACCTTAATGTCAACCGTTGCTGGATTTGTGTTTGGATTGTAAGTTCCTATTTTTTCTAGGTAGCGACCGTCACGCTTAGTTCGTGAATCTGCTGCTACTACCCAATAAAAGGGTTTTCCTTTTTTACCGTGTCTCTGAAGTCTGATTTTTACTGGCATATCAAATTAAATTTTGGGGTGCGAAACCCGTGTTATTAATGCGAGGCAAAGCTACACTATTTTTTGTTTTCACCAAACGTTAATAACTTCATCTTTTTATGCGTCCAATTTCGCATATAACTTCGCTAAATTAGTGGACTAATCTCGGCGCATGTTTTTAATTTTCGATACCGAAACTACTGGCTTACCTAAACGTTGGAATGCGCCAATTTCTGACTCCGAAAATTGGCCGCGTTGCGTTCAAGTGGCTTGGCAGCTACACGATGAACACGGAACGCTAATTGAGCACAAAGATTTTATTGTTGCCCCTGATGGTTTTGATATCCCTTTTGAGTCAGAACAAATTCACGGGATTAGTACGGCACTGGCACAAAAACAGGGAATACCACTAAGCGATGTTCTTACAGCTTTTGAAGCTACGCTTGCCAAAACCAACTATGTAGTAGGGCATAATGTAGGCTTTGATGTCAATATTATGGGTGCTGAGTTACATCGATTAGAACGCGATACATCCATTACCAACATAGCTGTTTTGGATACCTGTACAGAAGAAACAGCAACACTCTGCCAACTTCCAGGGGGTAGAGGAGGTAGATTTAAATTGCCAACATTAACGGAGTTATACAAACACCTTTTTAATGAAAGTTTTGACGAAGCGCACAATGCTACTGCAGACGTTGAAGCCACAACGCGTGTGTTTCTGGAACTTATCAGGCAAAACAAATTCACAAATGCTAAACTTGAAGACTCATCTGTTGTTGTAGCACGAATTCAAGAAACCTATTTAAGCCAAGTGCCACTTGTTGGGCTATCGCATCAAAACCTTAAAGCGGCATCGGAAAAACTCATACAAAAAGCGCAACCTGTAATCCAAACTACACCAACGCCCAAACAAGGGGTGTCGGATTTCCCTTTTGCACACTTGCATACACTATCGCAATTTTCGGTATTACAGTCAACTATTCGGGTAAAAGAACTTGCCGAAACGGCAGATAATCTTGATATGCCTGCAGTGGCCCTAACCGATATGGGCAACCTAATGGGTGCGTTTCATTTTGTAAAATCTATCAAACAAGTAAATGCCCAAAGAGCAGCAGATGATACTAGACCTCCGCTAAAACCTATAGTCGGAATTACACTTAATGTTTGTGAAAATCATCAAGACAGAAGCCGCAGAGATGATGGTTACCAAGTGGTGTTTTTGGCAAAAAATAAATCAGGATATCAAAACCTATCTAAATTATCCTCGTTGGCATACACACAAGGGTTTTATTATGTTCCGCGTGTTGACAGAAGTTTGATTCAACAGTATAAGAGTGATGTTATTGTACTTACGGGTAATGTATATGGTGAAGTGCCTGCCAAATTGCTAAATGTTGGTGAAAAGCAGGCAGAGGAAGCACTCTTGTGGTGGAAAGAACAGTTTGGAAATGACTTGTACATTGAAATCATGCATCATCAACAAGATGACGAAAACCGTATCAACCCCGTGCTTGTACAGTTTTCGCAGACGCATGGCATTAAGTTGGTGGCCACAAATTCATCATATTATTTAAAGCAAGAAGAGGCGAACGCACACGATATTTTATTGTGTGTAAAAGACGGAGAAAAACAAGCAACTCCAATCGGAAGAGGCCGTGGTTATCGCTATGGGCTACCCAATCAAGAATATTACTTTAAAACGCCAGAGCAAATGCGTACCCTTTTTGCCGATTTGCCACAAGCGTTGGAAAGCATTTCAGAAATTGTTGACAAAGTTG
>JAACDD010000021.1 GCA_009937085.1 Bacteroidota bacterium | reverse complement strand
GCAAGTGCTTGCAACGCTTGAATTGCTGCAACGGGCGAATAGTTTTTATTGTTAATTCCCACCAATTCTCCTTTTTCAAATTGAAGTGAAACTTGCTCTTCACCTGTTTTTGAGCATGGATTTGGATAAGCAGCATCGGGTAGTGGTTTACGAGATTTTAATGTTTCACTACCACCAACAGAAGTACCCCAAAGCCCTTTGTTTATGGAATACTGCGCCTTTTCCCACGACCAATCTACTCCGTGTTTTTTGAGGTAATGAATTTCATCTTCTCTAGAAAGTTTTTGATCTCGGATAGGTGTGATGATTTCAATCTTTGGTGCAATGGTTTGAAAAATCAAATCGAAACGCACTTGGTCGTTTCCAGCACCAGTACTTCCATGCGCAATATATGATGCACCAATTTCTTTTGCATGCTTTACAATGGCTACGGCTTGTGTAACACGTTCAGCACTTACTGAAAGTGGGTAGGTGTTGTTTTTCAACACGTTTCCGAAAATCAAGTACTTTACGATGTCTTCGTAAAATGTTTCTACAGCTTCAATACTGGTATACGAATGCGCTCCCAGTGCAAGTGCTTTCGACTCCAGTTTTGTTACTTCATCGGCGTCAAAACCACCTGTATTTACACTTACAGCGTGTACTTCATACCCCTTTTCGCTAAGCGATTTTACGCAATAGGAAGTATCTAATCCACCACTGTATGCTAAAACTAATTTTTTCATTTTTTGTCTCGTTTAAATGCGTTTTTAAAAGATTGTAATCTTCCTACAATCCCATTGTTTTTTGCTTTTGGGTCGTAAAGCATACCTGTACACAAGCACATGGTTCGGTTTGTTCTTGTGAGTACATCGTAATTTTTACAGGTTTGGCAACCTTTCCAAAAGGCAGGATCGTCTGTAAGTTGAGAAAACGTTACAGGCTTATATCCCAAATCATAATTTATTTTCATGACAGGCAGACCAGTTGTAATACCAAAAATTTTGGCAGTTGGATATTTCTGCTGCGTGTACTTAAAAATTTGTGTCTTAATTTTTTTCGCCAATCCAATACCTCGATATTCAGGAGCTACAATGAGTCCCGAGTGGGCAACGTACTTTTCGTGTCCCCAGGCCTCGATATAGCAAAAGCCAGCGAATTTTTCGCCGTCCAATGCGATAATCGCATCTCCCGATTCAATTTTCTTTTGAATATATTCGGGTGTACGACGTGCAATTCCTGTTCCGCGCACTTGGGCCGAAGATGTTATTGTTTCCGAAATGGTGTTGGCATACGAAACATGTATGCGCTTTGCAACTTGAATTTCCATGTTATGGAGAGGTGATAATTAGACTGAAAGAATACGGAGAGGGAAACCGGACACACCTTAGTTTCATAATAAAATAGACTACCCCAAGGGGCGACGAGCGCGCGGGGAAAATGTGAAACGTGTTTTTTGGTTTACAGTCATGCTACAAAAATAGAGATTTTTTTTAAAGTGATGGTGTAATCTTTTCTCAAATGCCTAATTTTGTTTTTTAAGAAGGTATTTAGTTGGTAACACGCACAAAAACAGTATTTAACGTAAAAAATTTGCCAAACATTAAGGCAAAATTATTCGCTTGGGCAGCGTATTCTAGCCCTGTGGCGTGGCTTGATTCTAACGAATATCCGCACCACAACAACACCTATGATGCTATGTTAGCACTTAACATGAGTCCTGAAAAGCAGTGGGTTAACGACTATAACAGCCTTCAACAGGTGGTAGGAAACGAATGGCTTTTTGGCTTTTTCAACTATGAATTTTCAAATGCATGGGAGCAAATAGTACCCACAAACCCAGCGTATATTTCGGTGCCAAAACTGCAGTTTTTCAATCCCGAAAAAATATGGCTTTTACAAGGCGACACCTTAACCGCTTTGTATAGCAGTGATGCAAATGCCGACGAAGATTTTGCACAAGTGTTGGAAACAACTCCGTTTACAGATTCTGAGTCTACTGCCATTGATTTATCGCCTCGAATTTCTAAATCAGAATACATAAAACACGCCACCGCCTTGCAGCAGCATATTTTGCGGGGTGATATTTATGAAGTTAACTATTGCATGGAGTGGTTTGCAGAAAATGCACAAGTGGTACCACAGCAAATTTTCCACGCGCTAAATACGATTGCCAAAACTCCTTTTGCAGCGTATATGTCTATGGAGAATTTACATTTGATGTGTGCGTCTCCAGAACGTTTTTTATCACGAAAAGGAACACATCTGTATTCGCAGCCCATTAAGGGAACTGCTGCACGGCACGCAGATGAAGTTTTAGATAAGGCAAATGCTCAACTTCTTAAAAACGATCCCAAAGAACGGGCAGAAAATATTATGATAACCGATTTGGTTCGAAACGATTTATCGCGAATTGCAAATAAAGGTTCTGTTTCTGTAGCAGAACAATGTGCTGTATATCCTTTTTCGCAAGTGCATCAAATGATTTCTACGGTGGTTGCCTCTTGTTCTGAAAACACACACTCATTGGACATTATTGATGCTTGTTTTCCTATGGGCAGCATGACGGGGGCACCCAAACAACGCGCCATGGAACTCATAAATGCATACGAAGTTAGCCAACGTGGTTTATACAGCGGCGCCGTTGGATATTTTGCTCCAAATGGCGATTTCGATTTTAACGTTGTTATTCGTAGTTTGATTTATGATGCACAACAACAATACCTTTCTACGCATGTAGGAAGTGCGCTTACTGCTGCTGCCAATGTGGAGCAAGAGTACGAAGAATGCCAGCTAAAGGTAGAGGCAATTAAACGCGTTTTGGCAAATAAAGTTGCCACGCAAATGAGCCATGGAACAAAAGTTTAAACAGCATATTGCGTCTGTATTGGATTTTATTTCTAATCCAAAGCTACTGCTTGCGGTAAGTGGAGGCGTTGACAGTGTGGTGTTGGCACATTTGTTATCCAAATGCGGGTATACTTTTGATATGGCACACGTGAATTACAAACTTCGTGGTGCAGATAGCGATTTAGATGAATCTTTAGTTTCAGAAACGGCAAAAATATTGCGTGTGAATTTGCATACGGCAATAAAGCCTATAAAACCTGACGCATCTGGTATTCAAGAAAAAGCCAGGAATCTGCGCTATGCTTGGTTTGAAGAATTGGTAGCTGAACACCAGTATGATGCGGTGCTCACCGCACACCACGCTGATGATCAACTGGAAACGCTATTTATGCGCCTTTCAAGAGGGAGCGGGGTAGAAGGATTGAGTGGAATTCGTGCAAAAAATGACTTTTTAATTCGTCCATTGTTGCCCTTTTTTAAGGAAGAATTAGTGGTTTACGCCAAGGCTAATACGCTTAAATGGCGTGAAGACGTATCTAACAATTCAACAAAATATTTACGAAATGCGATTAGGCACAACGTCATGCCATCGTTTTTAGCACTATCATCACAAACAGCTGCCAATACGCTTAAGTCTGTTCAGCATTTACAAGAGACTTTTGATGCTATTTCAGCACAAGTAAACGCGATTAAAAAAGCATGGAAAAATGCGCCAGATGGAATTACGATTCCGTTGATTTCGATAGAAGGCTTGCAACCCAAAAGATTTTGGTTACATCATTTGTTCGCTGTCTATGGTTTGGATGCTGTTGAAGTAGAGAAATTGTTAGACGCGCATGCCGGAAAAAAATGCACGAGTGCCACACACGAATTACTTCGTGAGCGCGACCATTTGGTGTTATCTTCACAATCAAATCGTAAGGATGCTGCAGATGAAGTGTATATGGTTCCTGAAAGTGGGATTGAATTTCCTGTAAAATTGGAGTTTTCTACACCAAATGCAGCTTCAAAAACTACTGCAAATTGTGTTTTGGTAAATGCCTCAAAATTGACTTTCCCGTTGGTTTTACGTCGTTGGAATAAAGGGGATTTATTTTATCCAACAGGGATGAAAGGCAAAAAGAAGCTCTCTAAATTTTTCAAGGACGAAAAAATGTCTGCTGCTGAAAAGAACAATCAATGGCTGTTATGTGATGAAAATAACGTAATTTGGGTTGTTGGAAAACGATTAGATCGCAGATTCGTTTCCGATAGTCTCTCTAATACCCTCCAAATCAAAATAGTATGAAGCCGTTATATCTCTTTCTTTTAATTGCGCAATGCCTCTGGGCGCAAAATGCAGTGCAGTGGAGCGCACAAGCGCGCCAATCGGATACAAATACTTACGACGTAGTATTAAGTGCCACCATTGCGGAAAACTGGAAACTCTACAGTACCGATTTGCCAGAAGGCGGACCACTCCCCACATTGTTGCTATGGAACAATGCCACAGCCATTGGCGAACTCCAAGTCACAACGCCCAAAACAGGATTTGATCCCATTTTTGAAATGGAATTGTCCTATTTTACTTACAAAGCCATGCTGGTGCAAGCTGTTCAGACAGAAGAAAAGGAAATAAGCTTAACCATAGAATATCAAGCTTGTGACGATGCCATTTGTATTTTTAGAGAAGAAAACCTGGTTATTCCCACAGATGGTACTTTGGTAAACGCCACAAATCGAGACCTTACGGATATTGAAATTGAGGATAACAGCCTCGTACTTGATTTAAAAAATACCGAACTTTTGGAAGCCTCTGTGGCTACCAAAAACAGTTCGTGGTGGGGCATTTTTGTACTCGGATTATTGGGTGGGTTTTTGGCCTTGCTTACGCCTTGCGTATTCCCGCTGATTCCGCTTACGGTGTCGTATTTTTCGAAGAGTAGTGGCAGTCGTTCTGAGGGTATTCGGCGTTCATTGGCCTATACTTTTTCCATCATTGGTATTTATGTGCTGCTCAGTTTACCTTTTCATTTTTTAGATCAGTTACGCCCCGAAGTACTAAACTCCATTGCTACAAATGTGGTGCTAAACATGGTGTTTTTTGCCGTCTTTTTGCTGTTTGCACTCTCGTTTTTTGGACTATTCGATTTAACGCTTCCCACATCGTGGACCTCTAAGTCAGATGAGGCTTCCTCAAAATCAAATTATGTGGGCATTTTCTTTATGGCAGTAACCCTGGCGTTGGTGTCATTTTCGTGTACAGGACCAATTTTAGGCTCTTTGTTGGT
>JAACDD010000144.1 GCA_009937085.1 Bacteroidota bacterium | reverse complement strand
CCTTTTCGGGCAACTTCCATAAGTCCGCTAGAGAAGATGGCACCAGCGGCTACACCCAAACTGGCAATAATCATCACCGTTTTAAAGCTGATGGCTTTAGACCCAATAGCCGAGTTAAGGAAGTTAACAGCATCGTTGCTAACGCCCACAACCAAATCGGCTGTAGCAAGTACTGCTAAGGCAATGATGATAATGAGGTAAAAATCCATTTGGCAATAATAGCAAAAAGCCCCCATAAAAATGGAGGCTTTTGCATTAAGGTTGTTTAATCAATTGAGAAGCTATATCCAATAGAGAAACTACGTCCAATATTTCTATTCGAAAAAATTTGAGAAGTAGCCCCATATGATTCAAAATAACTTTCCCGGTCATCATCTAAAAGATTGCTAACTTTTAATGTTAACGTATGATTGTCTCCAATACCTTTAATTATGTTTAAATTCAAAGAATGAAAAGGCATGGTATATACATCTGGATAGAAACCATCTCCTACTACTTCAAGTGTTTTTCCTTGTACATTGTAACCAAGACTTCCTTGTAATTGAGACGCTTCTAAGTTAAAATCAAGCGCTGCATTAATTAAATAAGGCGATTGTCCTTGTAATGCTCTTCCGTCTTCGAGGGTCTGACCATCACGTAATGCATTTGTTCTTAGCAATAGTTCATCTTCGCTAAACTTTTGGAATGCCTCAATAAACGAAGTGTTGATTTTAAGATCAAAAATATCAAGACCAGAAATAAACCCGAGATTTTTTCGTAATTCAAACTCTACTCCATACACCGTTGCATCTCCCAAGTTCAAAGGGGTAAAGTTTGAAGTTGAGGCTGCTACAAAGGCAAGCTCAATAGGGTCTGTAAACCGCTTGTAAAATGCACTTAAGGCTATCATTTCTGCCTTATCTCCAAAGCGCTCAAATCGTAAATCCAAGTTGTCTATGTATGTTGGTCTGATATTGATATTACCAACAAAAACAAGATTGTCTAGCGGGTCGTATATTTCAGCAATCGAAGCTTCTTTAAAAGATGGTCGGGCAGTTGTTTTATAATACGCTGCTCTTAGGTTTGCCTTTTCGTTTAGCGCATAAATTAAATTAAGTGACGGAAAAATATCCACCTTATCAATGATACGTTCATCATTAAAATCCACACCTTGTTGACTATTCGTACCCGTGTAGTATTGCTGGAACATTTCAACTCTAATTCCAACAATACTTCTCAAACGCTCATCAATTCTAAATTCATTCGACACATATCCTGCAGCATTGATATTTGATGCTTTGAATTTGTTCGCTTCTTGAATAATTGTGGTTTGTGCATTTATATAGGTCCCGTTTTGATTGTCAAAGGTCCAAATGTTAGTTGGATCAAAAATTTTGTTTGGATCTCCATTGTAGCGTAGCCAATCGCTAGGCGAGCTAAATAATGTACTGACGGATATTTGTGCGATGGAAAAATCACGTTGTTTGTAAGCACCATGCGCTCCAAACTTTAACAAAGCATTGTTTCCAAATAGGGTATATTTTTTTGATATATCTACTTTACCCACCATGTTGATTTCATCTAAAGTTCGCCAAATACGCTTAGGCTCTGTGTTCTCTTGAAAACTAAAAACACCTTCTTCATCTTGAAATGCTGTTACACGTACATCTTTGTCGTGGTTCTTCGAAATAGATGGTGAAAGTTTCCAATTAACTTTCCAATCCCCTTCTTGGCTGCTGTGAAGACCAGATAACAATACATTTGTAATGGAACGCTCGGTATATTCTAAGTTGTCTTTATTAAAATCGATAAAGTCAGAAAAGCGTGTTTCTTGTCTAAAATCTCCTGCACGACTTTCGCCATTCTGAACATGAAGTATGTTAAGTTTATATTTACTTAAGGATGTTTTAAATGAAACACCTAATAGGCTACTTAAAATTACATTACTACTACCAATAGTTCCTCTTTGCGTTCTGTTTGGCTCAAGCTCATAATTGGATTTATTTTCCTGATTGGTGTTAAAAATGTTGTTTTGTGCATTTTTAAACAGGTCTGTTGTGTTTTTGTACGAGAAGGCAGCCAATACTCCAATTCTGTTTCCAGAATTGCCTATATCATAGGCATTAGCGGCACTATAACTTAGGCTATAGTTCATACCACTGGTTTGCTGGTCTCCTGCCATAGTAGGATTAAAAGAGCGGGCTAAATTGGTAATACCTTGTGCATTATCGTAATTCACGCCAAAGCGAGGATCGTAATTTCCTCCAAGGATACTTGAATTTGTTGGCAGTTTTCGTGTGCCATCGTCAAAGCCTAAAAAATCTGTTTTCCCTCCTTCGTATGATATATAATCAGAATTAAAGTGCATGTCAGGGTTGTATTCACCGCTTACAGAAATCGATTGTTCTTTAGAATTAGGAATATCTTTTGTTTCGATATCTACAATCGCACCTGTAAAATCTGCGGGCAATTCAGCTGTAGAGGATTTTACAACAATTACATTTGATAATATATTTGTTGGAAACAAGTCCATTTGTACGGTATTTCTGTTGGGGTCGAGTCCTGGAATATCTACTCCGTTTAAGGTTGATTTTGTATATCTGTCCCCTAAACCACGAACATAAACATATTTACCTCCTTGCACAGAAACACCTGGTACATTTTTAATTGCAGAGGCAATATCTCCAGCACCAGCTTTTTTAAACGACTGGGAGGACAATCCGTCTAGGAGACTAGCAGCCTTTTTTTGGTAAGTTAAAACAGATTGTTCCGTATTTCTACTTGCACTAACACTCACGATTACCTCTTCCAATCCTTGAGCAGCAGGACTTAAGGTTACGTTAACCACAGTATTTTCTGCAGCAACATCAATGTTTTGAACCTCTTGCGTTTGATACCCTACAAAAGAAAAAATTAACGTAGTAGAACTATTTTCAACATCTAAACTAAAGACACCATCAAAGTCTGTTGTAGTACCTTCTCCTGTTCCTTTTACCATTACCGTTGCAAAGGGGAGAGGTTCGTTAAACTCACCATCCATTACCGTTCCCGATATGGTGCTTTGCGAAAAGCCACTTAGGCTAATGAGGAAAGTAAGTATAAAAAGCGTGTTTTTCATGTGCGTGTATTAAATGCATTTTGCCCAACTCTCAAAATCGAAAGTTGGGCAATAATGCTAATTATATGTTATAAATTGAGCTATAACTTATTGCTTGTAAAAAGTCCAATCAAATGCACTTTCATCTGCGCCTGCATCGGCTTTTTTAGCCGTTACAATTTCAGCCCAGCCAGCAGCATCAGCTTCAAATGTACTTGCATCAACTTTATCATCAAAGATTTTGTTGATAGCCTCTCCAGCACATACAGAATCATCATCAGCCAATGGATATTGAATATCCCAGTTTGCAAAAGTTAGTGTTCCAGCTGTATAAGTTGCTGCATCTGCACTAGCATCTAATTCTACATCTTTTCCTTCTGTGAAATTTAATGCATAAATATTGTTAGTTGCTCCGGTAGCACCTTTTCTGTAATCTGCCATCTCTCCGTCAACACCTGTAGGAGAACAGTCATCAGTTGCACCAATAATAGTTGCACCGTTTATAGTAAAGCTTCCAGCAGATGAACCTTCAGGCCCATCAATTTCAAAAGCATGGTCAGATGCATCTGTAAGCACTACCATAGCATTAGTAATTGTACCAGAGTATGCTTGATCGATATCAATACCGTCATCACCTTGACCCCAAACCAAAAGGTTTGATGCGTCTACAGTTCCTCCAAAAAATTCAATTCCGTCATCAACATTAGCAATAACTTCTACGTTGTCAATTGTAGTTCCAGAACCAACGCCACCAAGTGTAAGTCCGTTAATTTCGTTTCCTTCTCCAATTTCGGCACCACCGTGACGAATAGATACATAGCTAATAGTACCAGAGTTATCAGCATCGTCTGAACCTCCATACAAACCGTTCGTATCAGAAACAGGAATACCTTCAATCTGTAACTCGGTTACATCGTTTTTAAAAGAGCAAGAAGCTTTTCCAAGAACAAGAAGTCCTCCCCATAATCCACGTGTTCCAACACCTAGCGCTGCACCTGAGCTTGGGTAAGTACCGTCTGCTTGTATGTTGTCAGAAACAGAAGTCATAACAATAGGACTGCTTGCAGTTCCTTGAGCATCTATTTTACCACCACGTGCAATAATTAGTGTAGAAGCATCTGCGCCTGTACCTGCAGTAGCTTTAATAACAGTACCTGCCTCAATTGTTAATGTAGCACCATCAACAACAGAAACACGACCTTTAAGAGTCCAAATGTTACCAGCAGTTAAAGTTTTGTCAGCAGTAACATTACCAGATAAGGTATAAGGGTCTGCAGTGGTTGTTGTTGTTGAATCGTCATCATCACTACATGAGATTATCAATAGAGATATGAAGATAAAAAGTGGAAATTTTAATATGTTTAGTTTCATTGTGTAGATTTTGTATTTTTAATTATCGCAAACATATCTCAGTTGTGTGATGATAGCGTTAATTACGCATTAATTAATATTTGTCTTATTGTTTCTAAATTGTTAATAACACACTTTGGAAGTTGAACAGTCTTTTATACCTTTCAACCATGCAATGGGAACAATTACTTTCACTCCGCCGTCATGGCGACAACCAAAAACGACTCCGCGTTGAACAAGATCCCACACGAAGTGGTTTTGAGGTAGATTATGACCGTATCATCTTCTCTGCTGCGTTTCGAAACTTGCAAGACAAAACACAAGTCATTCCGTTTTCCAAAACCGATTTTGTCCATACCCGTTTGACGCATTCACTCGAAGTTTCTGTGGTAGGCAGAAGCCTTGGGCGTATGGTTGGACAGCAACTGCTGCATAAATATCCAGAGCTTGCTACCCTTGGCTATACGAGCAACGATTTTGGTGCGATTGTGGCCGCAGCATCATTGGCACACGATATTGGAAACCCTCCCTTTGGGCATAGCGGTGAGCAGGCTATCGGCGATTATTTTTCTAATGGAAACGGAGCTGCTTTTAAAGACCAACTAACAACAACGCAGTACCACGACCTTACCCATTTTGAAGGCAATGCCAATGGGCTTAAAATTTTAATGGAATCTAGACCTGGAATTCCAGGCGGACTTCGTCTCAGCTATGCCACACTAGGTGCATTCACCAAATACCCAAAAGCATCGTTGCCACACAAACCCTCCAAACACGTTGCCGATAAAAAATTTGGTTTCTTTCAAGCCCAGCAAAACGATTATACTGCCGTTGCCTCCGACTTAGGACTGCTGCAACCCAAGGGAACCATACTCCGTCATCCATTGGCGTATTTGGTAGAGGCAGCAGATGATATTTGCTACACCCTCATCGACTTTGAAGACGGGATTAACCTCGGATGGATTTCGGAAGATTATGCGCTAGAATATCTTATCAATTTGGTCAAAGACAACATCAACACAAAAAAGTACCAAACCCTGACCACCAAAAAAGACCGATTGGGATATTTAAGAGCCTTGTCGATTAGTACGCTTATTCAAGAAGCTGCGGAACTTTTTATGGCGCATGAGGCTGAAATTATGAGCGGGAATTGTACCACTTCCCTCACCGATAAGAGTAAGTATAGCGCTCAAATCAATGATATTATAAGCCTTAGCGTTCGGAACATCTATCAAGCGCAAGAAGTCATTGAAAAAGAGCTAAAAGGCTATCAAGTGATTCATCGTTTGTTGGATGTTTTTGTAGGTGCCGCTACGCGGAAACAGGAAAACAATGCCTCGGCATTTGACAAACTTGCACTGCAATGTTTGCCAGAGACCTTGGTTTTTCCTGAAAAAGACACCTATGGCTTGTTGCTTAATATAAGCAGTTATGTGGCGAGTCTTACGGACGGAAAAGCCTTGGAGTGGTATCAAAAAATGGCGTAATGGAACAGGTTTTTGATGATGGCTTTTTTATGAAAAAAGCACTAGCCGAAGCGCAAATAGCATTAGATAGAGGAGAAGTTCCCGTTGGCGTGGTAATAGTAGGAAACAACTCCATTATTGCGCGAGCGCATAACCTTACCGAAGCCTTAACAGATGTGACGGCCCATGCCGAAATGCAGGCCATAACCGCTGCTGCCAATGCCATTGGCGGAAAATACCTTCACGGTTGTACCATGTACGTTACGCTTGAGCCTTGTAGCATGTGTGCTGGCGCTTTGTATTGGAGTCAAATTTCCAGGGTAGTTTTTGCTGCTGAGGACCCCAAACGGGGTTACCGTCAACATGGAACGCCTTTACATCCTAAAACCAAAGTTACAGAAGGAATTTTAGCAACCGAAGCGAAAGCCTTGTTGCACGCTTTTTTCCAGCAAAAGCGGAATTAGCTTTTTCTCTTTCGCTTGGGCGGTTCAAGCGTTTCCTTCATCTTCTTTAGATTTTCTGGAGAAAGGGTGTAGTCTTTAAGTTGTTTGCCTTTCCATCGGTGTGCCAAAAACAAGGGCATAAACACAAAAAAAGCCATGGCTACTGATAACCCAATCCACTTTTCGCCCAACTGCAGATTTTCTTGTCTAATGACATAGCCTACAATAATATTGATTAATACCAGCACAAATAAAACCCGTAGTACCCACTTCATTTATTCCGGCTTTGGTTTAACAATCAAGGCTAATTCATCAAGCTGATCTGTGTCTAGCGGCGCAGGCGCATCGATCATCACGTCACGACCGCTGTTGTTTTTTGGGAAAGCGATATAATCCCGAATGGTTTCTTTGCCGTCCAAAATGGCAACCAGGCGGTCAAATCCTAATGCGATTCCTCCGTGCGGCGGTGCGCCATATCTAAAGGCATCCATCAAAAAGCCAAATTGCGCTTTGGCTTCTTCTTCGCTGAACCCAAGAAGTGATAGCATTTTTTCTTGTGTAATTCTGTCGTGAATACGTATCGAGCCACCACCAATTTCGTTTCCGTTTAGGACCAAATCGTATGCCTGTGCGATAACGGCTGTTGGATCGCTTTCCAGCTTTTTGAGGTGTTCGGGTTTTGGTGCTGTAAAGGGATGATGCATGGCGTGCAATGCGCCTGTTTCTTCGTCTTTTTCGAACAACGGAAAATCAACGACCCAAAGCGGTGCAAATTCATCTGGTTTACGCAGTCCCAGTTCCTCGGCAAGTGCCATACGAAGCGCACTTAATTGCGTTCTTGTTTGGTTTGCATTGCCTGCCATTACCAAAATCAAATCCCCTGCTTTTGCGTCACAGGCCTCAGCCCATTTGCTCAGCCCATCTGCGTCAAAGAATTTGTCTACGGATGATTTATAACTGCCATCTTCGTTGCATTTTACCCAAACCAATCCGTTGGCGCCAACTTGTGGACGCTTTACCCAGTTTACCCAAGCGTCAATTTGTTTTCTAGACCATGATGCAGCATCAGGAACAGCAATACCCACGACCAATTCTTGCGCATCAAACACCTGAAAGCCTTTGTTTTGCGCTAGGTCGTTAAGCTCAGTAAACGTCATGCCAAAACGAATATCGGGTTTGTCGTTTCCATAGGTTTTTATGGCGTCTTCATAGGATATAACAGGGAAGGGCTTAGGGGTAACGCCATGAATTTCTTCAAGTAAAAAAGCAAGAAGCGATTCAAAACATGCCATAATATCATTCTGATGTACAAACGATAATTCGCAGTCTATTTGTGTAAATTCTGGTTGACGGTCAGCGCGGAGGTCTTCGTCTCTAAAACACTTTACGATTTGAAAGTATTTATCCATACCCCCTACCATTAGCAGTTGCTTAAAGGTTTGTGGCGATTGTGGAAGTGCATAAAATTGCCCTTCATTCATACGTGAAGGCACAACAAAATCGCGTGCACCTTCAGGCGTGGATTTTATCAAATAAGGTGTTTCTACTTCTACAAAAGCATGCTCTGCCAAAAAGTTGCGCACCAAAAGTGCCACCTTGGAACGGAACAATAAACTCTGCTGTACAGGGGTCCGACGAATGTCCAAATAGCGGTATTTCATGCGTAAATCTTCACCACCGTCTGTGTTGTCTTCAATGGTAAAGGGCGGCGTTTGCGCTGGGCTCAATACATCAATTGAAGTAACTAAAATCTCAATATCACCGGTTGGCATGTTTGGGTTTTTTGCTTCGCGTTCTAATACAGTTCCCGAAACTTGAATCACGGTTTCTCTACCGATGCGCTTAGCTGTCTCCAGCAGTTTGGAATCAGAACGCTCTTCGTCCAAGACCAATTGGGTAATCCCATAGCGATCTCTAAGATCTATCCATAACATAAAGCCCTTGTCGCGTGTTTTGGCAACCCAACCCGCAAGTTGAACTCCGGTTCCAATATGTGCTGCCGTTAGTGCTCCGCAATGATGACTTCTGTACATGGCTAAAACTTTTTTCAAAAATAGGGACTAATTCGTGATTCGCGACTTAATACTGAGCCAAATAATCAACTGAAAACGCCTTGTAAACCAACCCCAATGTTAATTTAATGTTAAGCAATTGTAAATATTTTGTATATTTGGTTAAAATAAGTCCCCTAAACTTAAAATTTTAAATTATGAAAGCACTATTATTCACACTTTTATTATGCACAACAACAGTTGTTTTTGCACAACAAAAGACCGCAACTAAAATAAGTAAGTTAACCAAAATCACCTTGTTCCACGATAACGGTGAGGTTGCCCAAACAGGATATCATCTGAAGGGAAAAAATCACGGGGTGTGGAAATCTTTTGATGAAAATGGTACGCCAGTCACTGTAGGTGAGTACAACAACGGAGTAAAAGTTGGCACTTGGCTTTTTTGGGCAGATGGGCGAATTGCTCAAGTAACCTATCAGGAAAACCGAATTGACAATGTCTCCTATTGGGATGCAACGGCTGATGCCATTGTCGATAAAAGCGTACTTAACTAAATTTCCATTTTTTATATCGAATAGATGCTCTTTTGCTTAGGAAAAATGTGACCGGCACGATAACAAGTGTTAGGAATGTAGCAAACGTAAGTCCGAAAATAACTGTCCACGCTAGTGGTCCCCAGAAAATTACATTTTCCCCACCAAAATAGATTTGTGGATTTCCTGTTTCAAATAGGCTAAAGAAATTAATATTTAGTCCGATGGCAAGCGGGATAAGCCCAAGTACTGTGGTAATGGCAGTTAGTAGTACAGGCCTGAGTCGTGCTTTTCCACCCGCTACAATGGCATTAAAAATGTCTACCCTAGGAAGCAAATCGTCATTTTCGATTCCCAATTCATCTCGTTTTCTATCAAGCAAAAGTTGGGTATAGTCAAGCAATACCACGCTGTTGTTTACCACAATTCCGGCAAGGGAAATAATCCCCATCATGGTCATGATGATCACAAACGTCATATTAAAGAAAACCAATCCGAGCATTACGCCTGTAAAACTCATGAAAATAGAGAACAGGATAATCAGCGGTTTACTGACCGAATTAAACTGAAACACCAATAATAGCATGATTAATAGAATAGCAAAGCCAAGTGCGCTAGACAAAAAACGCATGTTTTCTTCTTGTTCGGCAATTTCTCCTGTAAAGGTATAGCTTGTACCGGTTGGCATTTCAAAGCCTTGCATTTGCGTTTGGATTTGACTTACAATTTCGTTGGCGTTGAAACCTGGCAATATCGCGGAGTAGACCGTAACCACACGGCGGAAATTTTTATGTTTGATAGCGCTAAATCCTGCCACATTTTTATTTTCTACCACTGCAGAAATAGGAACGTTTTTTATTCTCCCCGAAGCCATATCACGAAAGGTAATATTTTGATTAAAGAGTGCTGAGGGATTATATCGGTCGGACTCTTGAAAGCGCACATTAATATCGTAGTCCTCGCCATCATTTTTATAAACGCCAGCTTTTTCACCAAAAAGCGCCCTGCGCAGCTGAAAACCAACTTGTCCAGCACTTACGCCAAGACTTCCCGCTTTTCGCCTATCAACAACAACCTCCATACTTGGTTTGTTGCGGTTAACATCCACCTTTAACTCTTCAATTCCAGGGATATTTTCTTTGATGATATAGCTACGAACATCGTTGGCAGCTTGAATCAACTCATTGTAATCTTCTCCCGAAATTTCAATATTTACGGGGTAGCCAACGGGAGGTCCATTCGCATCTTTTTCAACTGAAATACTTACGCCCGAAAATTTCCCTCGAAGCGCTTGTTGTACTTCACTTCGAAGTTCTTCGCTCGATAAACCACGGCGGTATTTGTATTCGCGCATGGTAGCTGTAATTTTTCCACGGTGTGGCATTTCGGCTTGTGAGCCGCCATCGGTTTGTGGATTTCCAGCACCCGAACCCACCTGCGACACCAACGACTCTACCATAAAGTTTTTGCCGTTGTCCATGTACTTTTCTATGTTCACGGTCTTAATCACAACTTGCTCTATTGCCTTTGTAATATCATTGGTTTTAACAATGTCTGTTCCTTGTGGATATTCTATGTAAACAATAATTTGACTGGGTTCGTTATCGGGGAAAAATTCCACTTTTGGACTGGCAATGCCTACTAATATAAAAGAAGTAAACAAAAGCCCTATGGTTCCAAAAACAAACGCATAGGCACGCCACCCACGCATGGCAAATTGCAAGAATTTTTCGTAGCCGCGCTCTAAGTTGTTCAAGAAGAATTTCTGAAACGAATTGGCCAGGCCTTTAACAACATAGCGATAGAGCCAAAATAAGACCATAAGCGTTATAAGGAAACTACCTAATCCACGTATAGCAGGCGAAATCACAATAAAGAAAGCCCCTATAGAAACAAGGACAATGCTCAATCGAATTAGCTTCTTAACGGAAAGATTTTTTTCCTCAACGTCCATAAACTTAGACACCAACATGGAGTTGAAAAGAAGCGCCACAAACAATGATGATCCCAAAACAATAGATAGCGTAATAGGGAAATAAATCATAAACTGCCCCATGATACCAGGCCAAAATCCTAGCGGAATAAAGGCGGCAACAGTTGTTGCGGTAGATATAATAATGGGGTAGGCAATCTCACTTACTCCTTTTTTGGCGGCGTCTACTCTGCTAAGCCCTTCTTTTTCGATTAGACGATAAACGTTTTCGACCACCACTATACCATTATCGACAAGCATACCAAGCCCCATAACCAGCGCAAAAAGCACCATAGTATTCATGGTGTAGCCGAGTGTTTGCAAAATCACTAAAGAAATAAACATGGACATCGGAATGGCAAACCCAACAAATAAAGCGTTGCGGAATCCTAAGAAAAAAGTAAGCACGGTAACAACCAATAATATTCCAAAGAGAATGTTGTTAACCAAGTCGTTCACCTGATTCAAGGTAAGCGAAGACATATCGTTGGAAATCGTTACAGTAAGGTCTTCGGGGAAGGTATTGGCTTTAGCTTCCAATACAATTTCTCGAATACTAGTAGCCGCTTGAATAAGATTTTTACCGCCTCGCTTTTTTACGTCTAGCATTACGGTTGAGGTCCCAAAATCACGGGCATAACTGGTGGTTTCCTGATCTTTGAATGAAATGGTTGCGATTTCGCCTAACGACACCGTTCCCTTTTCATTGGTCACTACAAAGGCTTCTAAATCTTTGGGGGTGCTAATTTCACCCACAATACGAATACTTCTGCGCTGTCCGCCGCTGCGCATACTTCCTGCAGAAACGGTCATGTTTTCGTTCGCAATGCTTTGTACCACATCGTTAAAGCTCACTTGCGAAGCCATCATTTTACGGGTATCTACTGCAACTTCAACTTCTTTGGCTTGTGTGCCTCGAATATTAACCTCTTTTATTTGCGTTAATTCTTCGATTCTCCCCGCCAAGAAATCCGCGTATTCATTTAATAAATCTATGGGGTAGTCTCCTTGAATGCTCACATTTAAAATGGGCATTTCTTCGGAGAAATTCAGATTAAAAACAGATGGCTCAAGTTTGGCGTTGTTAAATGTTGGCCAGTCTTCGGAGACTTTAACGGCATCCACTTCGTCTTTAACTTTTTGCTTTGCCAAATCAACAGGGATATCCTCATCAAACTCAATAGAAACTAGCGAGTAATCGTCCTGTGAGGTAGATGTGACTTCGGAGATGTTGCTAATGCCCTCAATGCCATCTTCTAATGGATCGGTAACAAAACGCTCAATGTCTTGTGCCGTGTTTCCAGGGTAGGGCGTACTTATAAAAATAGTAGTTTCGGTAATTTCTGGAAAATTTTCACGGGGCATAGTCAGGTATGCTGACCCACCCAAAATGAGAAAGATTCCCATAAGCACATAAATAACGGTGCTGTTACGAATGGCCCAAACAGAAAGCCCAAACGTCTTATTGGATTTGTTTTCTAAACTCATAATGCGTTTGTAATCTGTATGTTTTCATTTTCTTTTACCAAGCGAGCACCTTCGTCAATCACGCGGTCTGCTATGCGTAACCCTTCTAACACTTCAACAACATCGCCTTGTACAAGTCCTGTTTTGATAAAGCGTTTTTCTGCCTTGTCGTTTTCATTCACTACATATATATATTGTTCTCCTGCAAAATTTTCAGAAATCACTTCAAGCGGAATTACAATGGCGTTGGAATTTTGATAATCTACCAAACGCACCGTTGTAATTAGGTTTGGCGCAAGTTCGATTGATTTGTCAGCAGCAAGTGAAGCTTTAAACGTTCGATTCCCAGTACTAATGTGCGTTCCTTTATGCAGTACACTACTTTTGTACATGTGATTTAGAACAGGAATTTCAACCTCTGCGGTTGTTCCTTTGTTAATATTTGGGAAATAGCGCTCTGGCACATCCACATCCACATACATACTACTTAAGTTTACCAGTCTTAAAAGCGGATGTATTCCTGGGGAAACCAATTGACCAACTTCTGTAATAACATCATCCACCCGACCTGAAAAAGGCGCGTATAAAAAGGACTTACTTATCTGTTGCTGTAATTGCTCATAGCCTTTTTGTTGACTTTGATAACTTGTTTTGGCTTGTAAGTATTCAATTTCAGAACCAATATTTTGTTTCCACAAGCGCTCTTGACGCTCAAACAAGGTTTTTGCCAAATTTACTTGCACTTTTTGAAGTGCTACATTTTGTGCCAATCCTCCGTCATCAATAGTAACAAGTAAATCTCCCTTGGCTACTTGTTGCCCTTCTTTTACGTGTATGGCTTTTACTGTGCCCATAAATTCGGCATTAAGCACTAAATTTTGATCGGTTTTAACAACTCCTTGTAGCACCACTTTATGCGCAAAAGACGTTTCTTCAACAGCGAACACGGTAACCAAAGATTTCTTTTTGGTTTTATCAAATTTATCGATGGCCTGCATGACAAGATTTAATTCCGCTTTAATTGTATTGTTTTGGCTTACCAACTCGGCTTGACGCGCACGTAAGCCTTCTACATTTTGTTGGTCAATAAGTGATTTTGTGTCTGGTTTTTCGGCAGAGCTGCACGCCATGACAAGACCAATAATTAGGGTTAAGAGAATAATCTTTTTCATTTGTTTAGAGTTATAGGGTTTAGTAAAAGGGATAACGAAGTTTTGGAAACGATGAGTTGTTGCATTGCAGTAAGGTAATCATCTTGTGCGTCGTAAAGCTGGGTTTGCGCCTGACGTAATGTAAAGCCAGACACTAAGCCTTCTTTAAATTTGATTTGATTTTTTTGTTCTATAGACGTAGCCAAAGCCAAATTTGTAGCTGTGGTTTGTAGATTTTCCAAATTGAATTGCACCGCGCTCCGGAGTCTACTTTCTTCTAATAATAGTTCTTGTGCAACATCGGCAGCTTCATTTTTTGACTGCTCTAAGGCAAGTTTTGCTTGTTGTTTTTTTGCTTGAGATTGAAAACTGCTGAATACGGGAACGCTAAGATTAACGCCAAAACTTGCCCTGCCAAACCAATCTTGCTCGGGTTGGGTAAACTCAAAAGTTTGGTTGTATCCATCATAGCCCCCGCTAAGGAAGGCAGTAATTTTGGGTAACGATTTGAATCGTTCAAGTTTGAGCAAAAGCTCTTTTGAACGGATATCGTTTTGCGCAATTTGATAGTCAATATTTTCATTGAGCGATAGCGAATTGCTATTTTCACCTTGGTGTTGCAACGCAAGCCCTTCAAGTGTGCTGCTAAGCGTTAGTGGCGCATCGAATTCCATTCCCAGCACAAAACGCAGTACGTTTTTTGCAACCGATGCCATTTGCTTGGTGTAGTTCAGCGAACTTTTTAAAGAGGACGCAATAAGTTGCAACTGCTGCATGTCTTCTTCTTCCGTCAGCCCATTTTCAAAAATGGCTTTAACCTCGTTAAGATTCTGCTCTGCTGCGTTAAGATTTTGTTCCAAAACAGCTACTTGTGCTTTTGCCAAAAGCGCATTTACATAGGCATCTACAGTTGCTTGTGTAATAACTTGTTCGGTTTTGGTATAGGCCTGTTCAGAAATGCGTAAATACACTTCAGAAGCTTGAAGTCCTACTAAATACGAGCCATCAAAAATGAGCTGCTCTAAACGCAATCCAGCGTTAGCACTTTGTGTAGTGCCAAAAAGTAATTCGGCAAACTCGCCAGGTTGCCCACCAAAAGTTTCAGCGGGAACTACCGTAGTGGCTTGTTTTAACGCATTCATATATCCGGCCGATAACGATACTTGCGGCAATCCAATAGCAATGGTTTCCCAACGCTGCTGTTTTGCTATTTGAATATCCTTACTGGAGTTTTGGAGTGTGCGGTTATTTGTTTTTGCAAGCTGAATGGCGCCGTCTAAGTCTAACAGTTGTGCAGGAAGAAAAGGGGCGCATATAAGGAATAAAAAAAGATGGAGTCTAGTCATGTGTATGGTTGTGAAAGGAGTTAAAAAGTTCCATTCCCGCTTCGGTGCATATCGCACGAACGTGGTATTCTAAATAATCGGTCATTAATTGACTGTGTTGGAACATGTCTGCAGGAAAAAGATTTTGGTCTTTGATGCCCATCATTCCGTTAAAATAAAGTCTTGCGGTAAACGGGATATTTAAGTTTGGACGAAACAACCCCAACGAAACGCCTTTTTCAAGGCTATTGCTCATTTGCTGTACCATAAAAGTCATTTGTTTTTCTTGGAGTTCATTAAAAATTTCCGGGTAGAATTTTTTTAACTGAAACTGAGGCGAAATCTTTTCATTTTTGATTTTTTGCATCATACAGAGTTTTATGTCATATAACTCTGCAATAGGGTTGCTCGCATTTTCACTAATGTGAGATATCTCAGCTGTTACATAATCAAAGAAATGAAAAACACATTCCTGAACAAGCGCTTCTTTATTTGGGAAATGGGCATAAAGCGTCTTTTTTGAAATGGCTAATTTTTGAGCAATATCGTCCATGGTAACGCTTTTAAACCCTAGCGTTAAAAACATTTCGGAACAAGAAGAAAGAATTTTTTCCATGGTAATTTGATGCAAAGATATATAGGAAACTTTAAAAACCAAAAAAGTTTCCATAGTTTATAATTTCTTAATATTCACATTACAAATCCTTGACGTACTTTTACAAAAACGTCTTTTAATGGAATTTTTAACTGCTTATCAAAAACTTGTAGCGGATTCGTTAACGCATTTAAATCAAGGGAAATCGCCAGATGGCTTGTACCAGCCTATAGATTACCTATTGGCTTTGGGAGGCAAACGATTGCGCCCAGTACTTGTGCTTATGGCGTGTGAAGCTTTTGGAAAACCACCTAAAGAAGCACTACCTGCAGCACAGGCAGTTGAAGTGTTTCACAACTTTACGCTGATGCATGACGATATTATGGACAAGGCAAGTATGCGAAGGGGAGCACAGACGGTACACGAAAAATGGGACGTCAACACCGCTATACTTTCGGGTGATGCCATGTTGGTTCAGGCCTATATTTTTTTGAATGGATACGAACCCAAATTATTTCAATCGCTGACAACGCTTTTTAGTAAAACAGCACTTGAGGTTTGCGAAGGACAACAATACGATGTTGATTTTGAATCCCGCGACGATGTACGTATTGAAGATTATCTAGAAATGATTCGTTTAAAAACAGCTGTTTTGGTGGGTTGCGCCATGCAAATGGGCGCGGCTGTTGGCGGTGCAACAAGCAAAGACGCACAGCAACTTTATCTTTTTGGCGAGCAGCTTGGCATTGCCTTTCAATTGCAAGATGATTATCTAGACACCTTTGGTGATGCAGCCAGTTTTGGTAAGCGTATAGGTGGTGATATTGCTGAAAACAAAAAGACGGTATTGGTGCATTTGGCGCTTCGTAATAGTACCGAAAATCAGCAAAATGAATTGCAAAACTGGCTCTCAGAAACGCCTAAAAATGATACAAATAAAATAGCTGCCGTAACACAACTTTTTAAAGACACAGGTGCCGATAAGGCAACGCTATCGCTTGTTCAGCAATACACGCAACAGGCGTTTGATGCGCTAGAAAAAGTAGATCTCAATTCAAAAATGAAGCAACGATTTATTGCTTTTGGAAATTGGCTAATGCAACGAACGCATTAAACGACGTATTAGTTGCCACACAAATACCCCCACGGGAAAACTTCGCATGATGCGAACTTCTTCTGCAAAAGATGTTTTTTCGTCTAAGAAGCGAAGGATTGTTTTGGGGTTGTTACGTTGAAACATGCGAGAAAATAAAAAGCTTCCTTTGTGGTTGTTTTGAGCCAATACATCCAAGAAAAGTAAATCGTACCACCAAAAACGGTTGCGCTTTTCAAAAAGACGCATATCGCAGTCGTCACTCAAAAAAGCCACAAGCTCGGTAGCTTTTCGCTCAATAAATTTAAACGTAAAACCAGTGCTTGCTTTTGTCCAACCGCCAGCCGATCCAATATGTAAAACTCGCTTGCTGTTTTGTCTTGAAAACGGGTAACAAGTCATTGGAATGCTGCCTTGTTCGGTTTCTGTGATGTTGTAGTTTCGGATATTTTTCTGCGTCAAGTAATGCCGAATTTCACGCTCATACTCGGCATAATTTAACAGATTTTCAGAAAACAAGGTATATTCAATCAAGGCCTCATTACGGCTAAGTGGCAAAACATACATAAACCGCGTATTGCCTTTTTGCGCTACGCTAAAATCCATGAACGTAGCCGTATTTGGGTCAAAACAGTCATCTTTTGTTTTGATAAACCAACCTACAAAATGTTGTTGTAAAACAGGGTATTTGGATTGTTGTTGTGCCGCATTCCAATCAAAAATACTATTAAAAAAATAGGCCCCTGAATAGGTGTTTTTTCCTGTAGAAACACGAACTATTTCTCCTTGTGTTTCGAAAGATGCTACTTTTTCAAACGTCAAATCAATGTTTTCATTTTTTGCAATTAACTCATATACATACGTGTAAAACGCATTACTTCGAATCATTTTATACGCATAAGGCAAAATAGATTCTTGTAGCTCAGCAGTATCTGACGAAAACGTTATGTTATCCCATTGACATCGTACAAATGGATCCCAATCTTTTTTAGATTTTTCTTCCCAGAAGCACCAAGTACGATCGTTTGTTTTGTTGCTGTTTTCTTCTAGGATAAGGACGGACTTATGCTTAAAACGCTTATCCTGTAGCATTTGCTTTACAATTTGCAAGCTTGACGCGCCTGCACCTGCAAAAATATAATCGTAAACTCCTTTCTTTTTCACCTTTCCAAACCTACAAAAATCATCGTAATAACGGAATAATTATATTTGCCACTATGTTTGAATCAATTCTTCACTTTTTCGAAAACACGCCACCAGTGCTTGGCGCGCTTTACGCTACGCTATTTACATGGGGATTAACGGCTCTTGGCGCGTCTTTTGTATTCTTTTTTAAAAAGATGAACCGCGCTGTTTTGGACGGCATGTTAGGGTTCACAGGCGGCGTTATGGTCGCTGCAAGTTTTTGGAGTTTACTTGCGCCGGGAATTGACATGAGCCCAGGCGAGGGTTTTATAAAAGTGATTCCTGCAGCTGTTGGGTTTACCCTTGGAGCTCTTTTTATTTTCGGACTTGATAAGATATTGCCACACATCCACATCAATTTTAAGGAGTCTGAAGGGATAAAAACGCCATGGCATCGTACTACGCTTATGGTTCTTGCCATTACATTGCACAACATTCCAGAAGGACTTGCCGTTGGTGTATTGTTTGGCGGCGTTGCTGCGGGCTTACCCGAAGCCTCCATTGCCGGAGCAGTGGTGCTTGCAATTGGGATTGGAATTCAAAATTTCCCCGAGGGAATTGCTGTTTCCATGCCTATGCGCCGTTTGGGACTTAGCAGGAGAAAGAGCTTTTTCTACGGTCAGGCTTCGGCAATTGTAGAGCCGATTGCAGGGGTAATTGGCGCCGTAGCGGTTACATTTTTTACCCCCATTTTACCTTATGCGCTTGCATTTGCTGCTGGTGCCATGATTTTTGTGGTTGTGGAAGAAGTAATTCCCGAAACCCAACAAGATAGGTTTACGGATATAGCTACGCTTGGATTTATTGGCGGATTTGTAGTAATGATGACGCTAGACGTTGCGCTAGGCGGTTAGTGGCATCCACAATCTTTATTGGAAGCACAGCCCCCTCCAACAACTTTTTTACGTGGACGAAATCGTTGCACTAAAAAATACAACGCCCACATTACAGCTAAGGTGATGATTACGGTTTCCATATTAAAAGCTAAAATATTGAAATGTTACCAATGCGCATATATAGGCTACAATTGTCATTGTGACAAGTTGAATTGCGGGCCAACGCCAACTGTTTGTTTCTTTTCGGACAATGGCTAAGGTACTCATACATTGCATGGCAAAGGCATAAAACACCATGAGCGATAATCCTGACGCTAATGTAAATACGGGGCTGCCGTCGGCGTAGGTTTCTGCCGCCATACGTTCTTTTATGGTTTCTTCTTTGTCTTCGCCAACGTTATAAATGGTGGCAAGAGTACCCACAAAAACCTCACGGGCAGCAAACGAACTTACAATGGCAATTCCAATTTTCCAATCGTAACCCAAAGGCCGAATTGCAGGCTCAATCCCTTTTCCAATAATACCCAAATAAGAATGTTCGAGTTTGTATGCGCTAAGATGTTGGTCAAAAGTTGCGTCAGTAACGGAAACTGATTTTGCTACTTCTTGCGGTGCATTTTTAAATGTTTCGCCAGGACCGTTCGATGCCAACACCCACAATAAAATGGAGATGGCTAAAATCACTTTTCCAGCCTCTAATACAAAGGATTTTGTTTTTTCTACTATGGTAAGCAATACATTTTTAAGCAGCGGAATGCGGTAATTTGGCATTTCAACCACAAAATAACTGGTTTGGTTTTGTGGCAGTATTTTGTGTAATACAAATGCCGCTAATAGCGCCATACCAAATCCGAGTAGATAAAAAATCATGAGGACTAACCCTTGCAGACTTGCACCTAAAATACGCTCATCTGGAATAATCAGGCTGATAAGAATAAGGTAAACAGGCAATCGAGCGGAACAGGTCGTAAATGGCGTTACCAAAATGGTGACCAATCGCTCTTTCCAATTTTCGATATTTCGTGTCGCCATAATGGCGGGAATAGCACAAGCCGTTCCTGATATCAGCGGAATGACACTTTTCCCACTCAATCCAAACCGCCGCATGACGCGATCCATAATAAAGACGACACGACTCATATATCCTGTTTCTTCCAAAATGGCGATAAATAGAAAAAGCATGGCAATTTGTGGCACAAAAATTACAATTCCCCCAAGTCCGGGAATGATACCTTCGGCGATTAGGTTTGGTGCCATCCAAGAAGGAATAGATGTTTTTGCCCATTCGCTAAGTTGTACAAAAGAGGCGTCTATAAAGTCCATTGGGACGCTGCTCCAGTCGTATAATGCTTGAAAAATGGAAAGCAACACCACAAAGAAAATCACAAAGCCCCAAACCTTGTGCGTTAGTACACGGTCTAGTTTTCCTCGAAGGTCCGTAGCTTTACTGCTGTCTTTATCGTAGCACTCTCTCAAAACATTATTGATAAACTGATAGCGCTTGATGGTTTCTTTTTGCTGTAATCTTTTTAGGTAGGAGGGGGTTCGCATATGATCGGCATTTTCCGCCTCCATTCTTTTACGCTCCACTTTGGCAAAATTCACATCTTGGGTAATCACCAACCATAGTTTGTATAGCGACTGATTGCTAAACGTACGTTCTAAAGATTCAAAATAATCTTGATCGATTTGCTTTACATCCAAACAGGCTTGGGTGGAAAGGGTTTTGTATGCAGCAATATGTTCTTTGACCACATCTATACCTTCATTTTTTCGTGCGCTAACAAGCGCTACTTTTGTATGAAGCAGCTGCTCCATTTTGTGGGTATCGATGCTAATTCCTTTACGGCGCATTCGGTCCGACATATTAATGACCAGAATAGTGGGGATATTTAAATCCTTGATTTGGGTGAATAGTAGCAGGTTTCGCTTTAGGTTTTCAACATCTGAAACGACGACAGCTACATCTGGAAAGTCTTTATCATTTTTATTAAGTAATAATTCCACCACCACGTTTTCGTCAAGCGACGAGGCGTTTAGGCTGTAGGTCCCTGGTAAATCCAAAATGCGTGCTTTTACGCCTCTTGGGAGTCGGCAAACGCCTTGTCTTTTTTCTACAGTGATGCCAGGGTAGTTTCCTGTTTTTTGATTTAATCCGGTTAGATGATTAAACACCGACGACTTCCCCGTATTGGGATTTCCAATAAGCGCAACGTTGATGTTTTTACTCACCTTGTTTACGAATAAAGATACGTGTGGCTGTTTCGCGACGGATTGCTAAATGCGAACCCGAGATATTGAGATATAAAGGATCTTTATTGGGTGCAAGCTGAAGCAGCCCCACTTCATTTCCGGGTAGACAACCCATTTCTACAAGTTTCATGGGAAGTTGTTCCACATCAAAAGAATCAATTATGGCGGTTTCTCCAACCTTTAAATCGGCAAGTGTCAAATCCATTTATTTAGACCAATTTTAAAGAGCAAATGTACGTTAAAGTGTGTAACATTTTTATGG
>JAACDD010000143.1 GCA_009937085.1 Bacteroidota bacterium | reverse complement strand
TTGGGTTGGAATGTCCGTGGGCTTGTTCCAATGAATCTCATTATTAATAAATACACCCAACAACCACGGGTCTTTATTGAATTTTTTAATTTTATTTAATTGTTCAGATAGACTTGCTTGAAATTCTTGCGAAAAGGGGTCAACCATTTTTTTCAGCTTGCCTAATCCCTGTAATTTTGGGTGAATTATAATGGTGTAAGGATGATTGGCGTCTGTTGGTTTTACTGACCAAGCTCCATAGGTGTTTAGCCCCCACGCCTTGACTCTTCCTGCCGTAACGTTTTCATGTTTTTTATACCAATCAGGACCGTATTTGCGTCTCAGGTTTAGGCTGTAAAAGTTGATGCTGTTATTTTTGAACATGTCTAACTTTCTGTTCGTGGGTGTGTAGTTGCGCTCAGTAGCATAAAGACGCTGTTCTGCCACTAACTTTGGGAATAATTTTTCCCTAGATTTTGTTGATGTTGAACTTGAGCCACCCGCACCGCTTACTCCAAATGACCAGAATATATACCCCTCAGGATCAACCAACCACCACTTGTCATTAAGCTTGGTGGTGTAAAAGAATCCTTTTGCAATTTGCTTGGGCCCATTTATCCAACCGCCGTATTGTGAAAAGTTACGGTCAAATTTGTGATTTCTAAATGTTTTATAATCCTTTTCCCCTTTACGTTTTAGTTCCTTTTGCTTGAATATTTTCCCATCCCAGTTACTTAAAACAGATTGCCCAAACTTATCTAAAATCGGGTATGGTAAATCATCGGGGGATTTTTCATAAAAGTTAAAATCTTCTTCCCCATATGGCATTTTTAGTTGTAGACCTGATGCAAGGGGAGTTCCACTAATTGTAGAAATAACCACATCAATCCCTGTAATATTGGTGGGTTTTGGAATAGACCAATGAGAAACAAATTTAAAAGGTAATCCACGTACCCCGTCAAACAATTCCTTCCACTGCTTATCAATGGAACGAAGCAGCCTATTTATGATTATTTTTTGCGTGGTTTTAGTCTTTGGTTTTAATATAAAACGCGCAGGGCTTTTTTGTCCATTTCCTTTGTAATTTATATCCACAATAACGGCTTGGTCATTTGGGTTTTCAATTTCAAATGCGATATACCTGTAATCGGAAAAATCCAGCGGGCACTCCTTGAATTGTAAGGAGTAGTGCTGTGCATTAGACAGTCCATTAACTTTGAGTGTCATGCTTTCATTAGAAGCTATTTCACATGCATTCATGATTTGCCCTTGTGCAAACGTTGTAGACGACCCAAATAAAAATAAAAAGATACAGTAGATGTTATTGAATAGACCCATTGTTATTTTTGAGATATCTTTATCCCTACAGGCTTAATGATAAACGTGTAGCTGTAATCTTTGGGCATGATAAGATACTGATCAAGAGGCTTGGCACCCCATGAATTGTCACCACCTACGCCCATTTGTCGGTAGTCAATATTAAGATTTAATAAATCTCTTGGTTTAATGTCGTTCAGATGACTGTTTTTAGGATTTCCTAACGCATCTTTTCGTTTTGTGTTTTTCCAATCGCCATCATCATAATCATCCGTAGTGTTGTTATGTACGGCAAATGAAAATTCTGGCAACCCCATAAACTGCAATCCAACTCCATTTTGATCTGTTATCGAAAGTTGTTTGGTTTGTGTTCTGTATCCATTTTCTTGTGGTCTGCCGTAATCAAACTTCATCTCGTTTACTTTAGCACTGTAACTCCCCATAAAGGCTGAGGTCTTTCTGTCGATATAATTTTCATGTGGTCCACGTCCATACCAACTCACATTCTCTAAAGACGAAGAAAGCTGCATATTAAGTCCAACTCTTGGTATTTCGGTTTTGTCATGCGCACCGCCATAGTCAAAGGCGTGGGTAACTCTAACGCTGCCATTGGGCTGAATCAAATAACTCATCACTACTTTGGAGTTGACGGCAGCTAACTCAAATACACTTTCTACAAGATGCCCATGCTTTGTTTTTTTGTTGCTGAAAGAAACCAATGTTTGATTTTCAGAGGCTTCTTTCCATGCTTTTAGTCTTGTGTACATTTTGTTTCCATAGTCATTGTCTATAGGTGCGCGCCAGTAATGAGGCTTTGGACTTTTTAAAAGCATCTCACTTCCCGAAACATCCAAGGTGGTTAAATCTCCGCTTGATTTGTTAAATCCTATGGATAATTTCCCAACCCTGAAGTGGATTTCTTTTTGATTTTCAACAACCTCAATTTTACCGTTCTGTACACCGTGGAATGTTTCAACATGGCCTTCTTGCAAAAGCAATTGTTCGGAAAAGACCAGATGACCCTCTGCCAGAAGTGCATCGGCTTTTTTAAGTTTTCCGTAAATATTTACGTGGTAATCACTGCTATTTTCTAGTTCTGACTTGAAAGCCAGTGGGATGTATGCTGTTTCTTGGG
>JAACDD010000020.1 GCA_009937085.1 Bacteroidota bacterium | reverse complement strand
CCTACAAAATGGTGGTTGTAGCTCAGTTGGTTAGAGCGCTAGATTGTGGTTCTAGAGGTCGCCGGTTCGAAACCGGTCTTCCACCCAATATAAACCCTTCGAGAAATCGAGGGGTTTTCTTCTTTAAACCAGTTATACGTTTAGTTCAGCACTTACACGTAATTGATGCTTAATATTACAAAAAAGTTAAGGCTCTCGGCACTTTCTCGGCACTTTTTTACAACGTTAACACAGGAATTTAAGGCACTAAACAGGAAATAAGCTTAAACTAATAAGCATTTGATTCTTAAAGTCAATAGAATTTCTACGAGACAAGAACTGCATTAGGAAATATAGCTGTGGGAGACTATGAACTGATTGACAATCCCAAAGCAGTAACGAACTATGTCACCAAGTGGATTGACCGTGATTGTGAATATGATTTGTTTTTTTAGCCAAATAAATTGAAATTATTGGTGATTTTGACAATCATGACTTGAGTGATTTGATTTTAACTTGTAATAAATGGAAAGAATCTCCTTTTTCTTTAAATTATGTTCTGCTGCCAAAGATTCAGTTTTATTTTTAAACTCATTTTTGAAATTAACCTGCATATCTTTCAGTCTTTTATAGTCGGAATCAGACATTTTTTTTGAATAGATGGATTCTTTTTTCTGATAATAGCTCGTAATAATATCATTTAATTCTAAAAAAACTATATTTTCTTGTTTGTCACTGAGAATTTTTTCACCCATATTGCTTTGACCATAGGTAATAAAACATGATGTAAATAAAATGATTGTTAAAATTTCTTTCATTAGTAAAGAATTACGGTTTATAAATAAAATAAAATGAGCCATCGTCTGCTGTAGATTGCCCATGTGCACCTCTTAATTTGAATATAACTTGCTGGCTGTTGGGAACAGATTCTATATATCCTCCAAAAGACTCAATATCTTTAGCAGTTATAATGCCGGACACTTCAGTTGAGGATGTAAAGTTTGATGAAATTGGAAGTGTTATGGTTGCCCCATCTCTAAGATTTGAAAACTTTCCATTAACAACAATCATTTCACCGTATTGAAAATAATTAATCGTGTCGATTGTGCCATTTCCGCTAAGTGTTGGAGTATAACTAGTCGAAGCATTATTGTCAATATCATATGAAAAAACAAATGACCCAGTAGAATCAAACGCATCCATGTGTGCCCCAGCTACATGTAATCTAATATTGCTTGTACCAGGAACGGCTTCTATGTACCCTCCTACTGATTCCATACCCATCATATATCCACTAACAATACCACTAACATCATTAATATTAGAAAATACAGTTGTCGTTGAAATGCTTATTTCAGCAGTTATACCCATTCCATCAAAATCACCATTTGAAAAATTTCCATTCACAAACACTGTAGAACCCACAATTTCATAATTTGCTTCACTTACATCTATCATATCAACTGTTGAAGGTGTATATGTATTTCCGCTCGAATTATCACTGTATGAGAAAATATATGAACCTGAAGCATCAACGGTCGATCCATGAGCACCTCGGGCTGATAGATTAACATGGTTGGTACCAGGAACGGCTTCTATGTATCCTCCTACTGATTCTTCCATACCCATAATATATCCACTAATAACTCCATTTACTTCGTTTGAGTTGGAAAAAACAGTCGAAGTAGGAATATTAATCTGAATAGAGCTATCAAGGTTTGCATTGGAGAAGTTTCCAAAAACAAAATATGTATTGCCAACTTTAAGATATTTAGATTCTTCAAAATTACCTGAACCACTCTCAACAGCCGGAGTATAAGAGGCGGTTTCTACAACATTAACTGTGCGCGAAACCTCCGTGGCAGCATTATTGCTTTCATCGGAAACATTATAGGTTACAGTATATGTTCCAGCCACATCTACATTTACTGAGTTTGCTATTACAATATCATTTGTAACATCTCCATAATAATTGTCACTTGCAGTTGCACCTGCATCTGTGTATGGAGTTGCTAGTTGATGGTTAACTGTAGCATATCCATTTAGAGTAATAATAGGAGCTGTTGTATCCACTACATTGACAATGCGGGTAACCTGAGCGGCTTCATTTCCATCGCTGTCAGTTACATCATATAACAATGTATATGTGCCAACTAATGAGGTGTCAACAGTACCCGAAACCGTAATGCTATTAGAAATATCCCCATCATTTAAATCTTCTGCTGTTGCACCGGCATCATTAAAACCGCTACCTACTTCTACATTAACATTTGCGTCTCCTGTAAGAAAAATTTCAGGAACATGTAGCGCTTCAAGTGTATCAACTCTTAAAGTTAAAACATCAATCAAGTTTTGTAATTTTAATATTTCACTGTCTAAGTCTTCTGTCGCATCTACAACAGAAGTTGATGGATTGATAAAATTTGTCTGGCTATTTGCTACATAGTTTCCACTAGAAGATAGACCAACTCCATTTATAGTAGCTAGAATTATAGCATCGCTAGCAGCCTCATTGGCGTCCACGTCAGCTTGCACATCTGCAATAGCTGTGTTTGCCGCAGCTTCGTTTACATCTACATCAGCTTGTACAGCATCTAT
>JAACDD010000142.1 GCA_009937085.1 Bacteroidota bacterium | reverse complement strand
ACGTGCGTTTGAACGTCAGTTGGATGCGTGGATAAAAACAACCAATGATTTGGGCGAACTTCCAGAAAGTGAAATTATTAAGTACTCCACGCAATAACGCAACCGTTTTCCAAACGATTGAAGAAATTCAAACCTATTTAATCTAATACAACCGACTTACCGCAGGTTTATTAAACAAATAAATTTTTTTTGCCTTTTTTTTATAAATTGAATTCCATTTAAGACAGCTTCTTTTATACATATCAAAAGAAAACATAATCTTACTGCTAGTTGTAATGTAATTTTTTTAGCAGAGGAATAACCAAAAAAATAACCTTACTTTTCACAAAAATGGATAAATAACCCTTGAAATGATGAATAAAAATCTTTTAGAAAAAAAAATGTCTTTTGTGTTTTCTGTTGCTGTATTCATTTTTGCTCTTTTGCCTTTGAATTTACAAGCTCAAGAATTAATAGATTTGATTATTGAGGCCTTTAAAGAAACAGAAATTGCAAGAGCGAAAATATATTTGAGTTCAACTCCTGTTACTGTTACTGATGCACATTGTGAGCGCAGTGTCGGAGGGTTACATGATTTTTATTCTGAAGGAGATTATTGGTGGCCAAACCCAGAGAATCCGGGAGGCGCTTATCAACAACGTGATGGGCAAACAAACCCAAATAATTTCACGTTACATCGACATGCAATGATCAGGCTGAGTGAGATTACCGCTACATTAACCTCTGCTTGGTTGCTTACAGATGAAAATGTTTATGCAGATAAGGCATTGGAACATTTAAATGCATGGTTTGTGGATACTAAAACTAAAATGAATCCGAATATGCTCTATGCACAAGCAATTTCAGGAAAAGTTACAGGTCGTAGCATCGGGTTGATAGATGCTTACCATTTTGTAGAAGTTACTAGATCTGTGGAAGTACTTTCTGATAAGGGAGGTATTTCACCTGAACAATCTGATAAAATTAAAGCCTGGTTTAGCGAATTTTTAACATGGATGACTACTCACGAATATGGAATTTTAGAAATGAATTCGAAGAATAATCATGGAACTAGTTGGGCAGCAACCGTAGCTTCAATGGCAGTATTAAATGACAATGTAGAAATAAAGAAATTGTGCATAGATCGGTTTAAGAATATATTGCTTCCAAACCAAATGGCTACTGATGGCAGTTTTCCACTTGAATTAAAAAGAACCAAGCCATATGGATATTCTCTATTTAACATTGATGCATTTTTCAATGTAGCACAAATCTTATCTACTCCAGAAGACAATTTATTTGAGTATAAAACAAAGGATGGAAAATCTTTAAAAAAAGGGCTAGAATATATATACCCATATATAAAAGATAAGACGATATGGCCATTCGCTAAAGACGTTTACATTTGGAATGAATGGCCAGTTTGTCATCCATCTTTATTATTTGGTGCAGCAGCATATAATAATTCAAATTACCTCAATGCTTACCTTGAATTACCTGCATATCCTATTCATTCCGAAGTTGTTAGGAATTTACCAGTGAGACATCCAATAATTTGGTTATTTGACTAATATAAAGATTTGTTCATGGTGGTTATAAAAAGTAGTATACTTGGATTGGTGATTTTTTCGATAACATTAGTTCAACAAGTTATTCCTCAAGCGGTAAGGCCAAATGTTATAGTTTGGGCAGCAAACCAAAACATAACTAACGATATTAAAATTAATGAAAAATACAATCATAGTTTTATCTATATTTTATCTATTTGGATGTAGTAATAGAAAGGCTAATTCACAAATAGAAGAAAGTAAACCTAATATACTATTCATAGCAGTAGATGATCTAAATGATTGGATTGGTGTTATGAAAGGACATCCTAATGCAAAAACACCAAATTTAGATAAGCTTGCAAAAAAAGGTGTGCTCTTCACTAACGCGCATTGTCAAGCACCATTATGTGGTCCATCAAGAACTTCAGTTATGACGGGGCTTAGGCCATCAAGTACTGGTATTTATGGAATGATCAAAGATGATCTCATTAAAAATAACAATGAAGTGACTAAAGATATTATTTTCTTGCCTGAATATTTCAAAAACCATGGCTACCATACTATGGGGATAGGCAAACTATTTCATACCCATGCTCCGAAGGGGGTTTTTGACGAGTCTGGAGGAAGAGTAAAGGGTTTTGGTCCATTACCTAAAGAACGTTTTGTATGGGACGGGGATGGTACAAAAACTAAAAACTACGGTAGTACCAGTACCGATTGGGGCGCATTTCCTGAAGTAGACTCATTGATGCCTGATTATAAATCTACCCAGTGGGCCATAGAAAGATTAGGAAGAGCTTATAAAAAACCATTCTTTATGGGTATTGGTTATTTGAGGCCACATGTGCCTTTATACGTCCCACAAAAATGGTTTGATATGCATCCTATTGAAAGTATTGTAACACCGCCGTATAAAGCCGATGATTTTTCAGATATTCCAGATGTTGGTTTAAAAATTAATGATTTACCTATGATGCCGTCTACACAATGGGCTATTGAGAACGGCGAATGGAAAAAAATCATTCAGGCATACCTCGCCTGTATCAGCTTTGTAGATCATCAGGTCGGGGATGTCATAAAAGCATTGGAAAGCAGTGAACACGCTAATAATACCATTGTACTTTTGTGGTCTGATCATGGGTATAGAATGGGAGAAAAAAGCACCTTTGCCAAACATTGTCTGTGGGAAGAGGCTACAAATGCTCCCCTAATGATTTCTGGACTTGATTTACCCAAAGACAAGGACATTGACATGCCAGTAGAGATGTTGTCCATATACCCAACGTTACTAGAGTTATGTGGTTTGCCTCCCTATAACAGAAATGAAGGAGAAAGTTTGGTAAAATATATACGACAAAATGTACATTATAAAAGAGCTGTAGCCATAACAACTTTCGGGATGCAAAATCACAGTATTCGCAGTGAAAATTATCGATATATTCAATACGAAGATGGCAGCGAGGAGCTGTACGATCACAAAAAAGATCCTAATGAATGGTACAATCTGGCTTCATTGGAAGAGTTCAAGTCCATTAAAGAGGAATTAAAAGCCTTTTTACCAACAGTAAATGTAAAATGGACAACGCATTCATCATACAAATTTCAACCCTATTTTGTAGAACAAAAGGAAAGAATGCTAAAAAATAATCAGAAATAAAACGGACTTTATGTGAGGACTTAGTTCTCATAATCAACACATGGATTAATTAAATAATTTATTTTTAAGTTGTTTTTTGGAGGTGCTTAATCAATTTCTTTAAAGGCGTGGTCATGATTAGTGCCTTGTATTCGTTCAGCCACTTTTTCAGCAAGAAAAGCTATGGTTTCAGTATATTCAATATTATCAATTAAATTTAAGGTTTCGTTGGGATCTTTTTGGCGATCAAAAAATTCTTTGCCTACTTTTTCACCTGAACTCATTTTAATCCATTCTACATAATTATATCTTGCTGTTTTGGCCGCATACCCCATTATGGTTTTACTGTAATCTTCTCTTTTAATAGGCCAGATGCTAAATACTACTCTTTGTTTTTGAGTATCAGGTTTGTCCAGTAACGTGACTATACTTTGCCCATCTAAATGATTAGGTTTTTGCATTCCATTGAGTTCTACAAGAGTAGGGTATATGTCAAGTGCAGCCACAGGGGTTTTTGAAACACTATCTTGTTTTCCGCCTGGGACACTGAATATGAGCGGAATATTGGTGTCAAGATGCATATTAGTCCATTTACACCATGAGTTATAGTCACCAAGTTTGTAGCCGTGATCACCCCATAATACTATAATTGTTTTGTCCCTAATGCCCAAGGTTTCTAGCTTATCGAGGAGTTTCCCTACTTGTGCATCGGCGTATGATATACAAGCATAGTATGCTCTACGAAGTTTCAAAGCCATATTGTCATCAATTTCATCATACAATTCTGGCATTCCATAGTAGTTTTTAAGTTCCCCACCCGTCCTGATAGCTTTATTATATCCATTTCTAGGGCGTTCTTTTATATCTGTTAGTTTGATAGTTGAAGCTGGATACATATCCCAATATTTTTTTGGAGCAGTGAATGGAAGGTGTGGTTTAGATAAGCCAACCGACAAAAAAAATGGAGCGTCATCTTTGCTTAATTCTTCCATTTTTTTCAGTGCATTCTGGGTATTCAAACCGTCTTTGTAAATTGTGTCATTAACAGGTGCAAATTCGTAAGCGGGTCCCCTATTATATTTAGTATTTAGCGCAATTTTTTCAATAGCTTCTGGCGTCACATACCCTCTGCCTGTCCACGTTCCTTTAGGTTTCATTTCGTTGTTGCCAAACTGTT
>JAACDD010000019.1 GCA_009937085.1 Bacteroidota bacterium | reverse complement strand
TAGTCAAGTCTCCTTTGCCTTTATTGAATCCATATTTTGTAAAACCCATTTCAGTCAACATTGCAATTCGCTCATTCGGAGTTCTGTTTAAAGAATCAAATCCCAATATGCACCAAGGAGAAACTTCCGTCACCTCGATACTGTATTCTGCATTACTGTTGCAAGAAAATTGTAATAACACAAAAATTAAAATAGTTAATCTAGTAAGGTATTTCATAATTCCAAATTTCTGTTTTTTATTTATGACACACAACGTTTAGTATATGAATCGTCGCATCCCGAAGGGTACTATGATTTCATATACAGTGTTAAATGCATTTTTCATCAATCTCCCCAAGGCGAATAATCAAAATCTTGGTTATCTAAATATTGAATTCGATTAGGTATGGTTGATAGAATAACATTTTTCATTTCGTTAGTTAATCTATCTTCGGTAAATCGAACTGCAAAATATGTCAAGAATGACTCAGCTAAATCTTCTCGAGATGGGTTGTCTTTTGCATATGTCGATATAAATGTTGGGTCATTATTCTGAGCAGATTTCCAATCTGAGGAACTTGCGTGTTCTAAATCTAAAGATACGTGAGTTCCTTCGTGTAAGAAGACTTCTTCTAGAACTCCTCTTGACTCTAATACCTCTCCAAATTCTTTATAAATATCGAAGCTATTATTTCCTCCACCGAACCCTTCATTTCCATTATGAATCCAAATGGTTTCAAGCTTACTTAAAAGAACTGCCGGCATCTTTCCAATCACTTCTGAATACTTTGCGGCTAGGTTTTGTGCTTCTTCTGATGTGAACTCTGGATTGACTTGAGCCTCTATCTTGAATTTTTCAAAAGTAACCTCAAATAAATGTGCTTCAACTTGAATCCAATCGTTTACTCTTCTATCGTACATAGTTCTTAAACCAGTTCCATTAGCTCGAATGCTTTGAAAACTCGATGGGTCATTTTCTGTGATTATTTCACTCTCAATCCAAACCGTCCCTTCATATGGCGGTAATGGCTGAACCTCTTCTATTTCTGGTTTAGTAATGTCATCAGAACAACTGGTCGTCAAAATGAGAATAAATGTGAGATGTAAAATGTGTTTAAAAGTTTTCATATTCTGTTATTTTAATTCAAACTTAAATTTCCTTTTTTAATGCTGAAATCGAAAATGAGTGAACGTTCCTTTTCAGTTAGTCAATCAGTTTCTCGGTTCAGTTAACTTGTTGCCAACTACCGTATATCAGAACTAGGTTCCGATATATTTCTTAAATCCCCAAAAAAACCCTTAAAACAAAAACACCCTGTGGGCAGCGTAGGTTTTATGTGTGAAGAACAGATTTGGAGTCTTATTCAACACAAATGTAACAAAAAAATATATGCAAATACAGGTCTAAATCAAGTGGGAAGGTATTTGACGTGTAGGGATTACGTCGGCTTAGGTAGCATCCGTTACTTTAATCCAATAGCCATTGGGGTCTTAGAACTACAGTGAGGTTATGCCATCACTTTACAATGATTTTTCCGTTGCCAATATCTTTTAGTTTAATAAAATAGATTCCCGTTTGGAGATTGCTAATATCTATTTGTGTAGCCTGTTTGCTTTTGCCATCGGCAGCCAATAGGTGTTTGCCTTCTACACTGTAGATTTCAATAGTATTTAATGGTTTATAGCGGGAGCTAATCGTTAAAATACCATCTGAAGTGGGTACAGGGAATAAGCTTATACCGTGGTCTTTTGGTTCCTGCGTTGTTATACTTAAAGCACCTTGGTAAGCAGCACCAAAGCCAACAGTCACATCAACGTCTGCTGCGGTATACGGCAAATTGGTACCATTTGCGCCAAACTCTTCTGCTCCAGCATCAAAATTGGTATCACGGGTACCACCCAGAATATCTAGTGTTAAAAAGGAATAACTACCAAGTCCAGCAGCAATAGCCGTGCCTCCGCTTGTTAGCCTATGGAAGTTTCCATCATCCGACAAGTCACTTGACGATAGACTCGTGATATTTCCTTCAGATATTGAATTACCAGAAGGTGTAGTCGCAATTTGATACGAATTAACAGTGGCGTTATATACAATATTGTTGGCTACAATTAGATTTTCAGGTTCAAGCGTGTTGTCTCCCCCTTTGTCTGTTCCAATGCGTAAGGCATAATCACAGTTTACCAAAGTGTTGTTTACTATTTGGGCATTTTTAACTTGATAGTACCCGTTTAGCGCAGAATTTTGGACCCCATTCATCACATTTATACCGCCAGTAAGGGAGGAAGAAGCCCCGCTTGGCTTCTTAACATTTGTTCCTTCAATATAATTATTATACACTTTGTGCCCCTCGCCAATCACACGAACCCCACCAGTAAAAACATTGTTTTCAGCAAAAAAATAGTTTCCATATACCTCGCAGTTATCTCCATGTCTTAGCGTTAAACAACCGCCGTAGTCTCTGAAGGTGTTGTTATAATATTTATTCTCCCCTGATTTGTTCGAAATCACTTCTATTTCTCCAAAGTAATTATAAAAGTAATTTGCATACACTTCGGAGAAGGAATCGCTAAGGGATGTGGTACTTGTGCCTATGCGAATAGCATCTTGATCGTTATCATCATTTATTCCATTAATCGGCGTTCTGTCTGCAAAATAATTGTGGTGAATTTTTAAATAATCTGCATTCGCCAAAGATCGATTGCCATTAATAATACTGCCTATTCCATATTTACCAACAAAGGAATTGTACGCAATTTCATTATACTGCCCATCAACAATATAAACCCATTTAAATTTCATTGTTTTTTGAGATTCTGTTCCGTTATAGGCGTCAATTTTGTTATTGATAACGCTACAATTATCGCATTGGTTAAGTTCAAAAACGGGTTCAATGGAACTTCCACTGACCACTAAGTTGGCAGGGTCTTTAAATATCAGCCCAGAGATAATTATATGCGAACCTCTCATATAAACTCTTGAGTTACCAGTCATAAAAACAGCTCCTTTGTTTTGCGCAGTAATGGTAATGGGATCTGTAGAAGTCCCATTTTTATTGATATTTATAAATGTGTTACTCCAAGTACCATCAGCGAGTGTAATTGTAGTTCCTGCTGTTGCAGCAGCTATGGCATTATTTAATTCTGTTGCATTGGTTACTACTTGGGCATGACTTAGCGTGCATATAAAAACAAGTAAAATTAGTAATCGGTGAATTGCCATAAAATAGTATTAGGATTTAGATGTGGTTGTAAATATCCTAAATTAACAATTAAAAACTGACCTAACTCAAGCGGGAAGGCATTTGACGTGTATGGGTTGCTTACCCTTGCGTAGCATCATTCACTTCAATCCAATAGCCATTTGGGTCCTGGAAATACAGTTGCTTTATGCCATCGTCTCGAACATTGAAGGTGTTTGGGGTTCCTGGCCAATCAAAATATGGAATATTTAAGGCTTTAATATCCGTCATAAATGCATCAAGGTCGTTTGTGCTAAAGGCAATATGAACGGCTTTAACAGTTTTAACTTTTGCTTCGGGGCGTGGTATTATATGCAATTCTTTTCCTTCGCCTAGCGACAACCATCTTGTTTTTGAATTGGATGCGGTATTTTCAATTTCTTTAAAATCAAATAGCTGTTGGTAAAACGCCATAGATTGGGCCACATCCTTAACGGCTAGAGCTAGGTGATTAAATGAAAAATTATGCATGTAGTAAAACAGCTTATGCTAACTGCAATCGTTTTGCCGCAAAGCGGTAGCCAAACAGCAACACGGCACTAAAGAAAATATCGCCTAAGAGTGAATTTATAAAAAACGGTATAGCAAGCGTAAAACACGTGATTAGCCCTTCTGGTGTAAGTGGGTAAGACAATACCCAAACGCCAAGATTGGTAAGCACAAAAAACACCACACTACTCAGCAGTACCGTGCCTATGTTCATTTTTTTAAAAAGTATACCCACAGCGGTAATCGCCAAAAAAGACAGGTACACCACAGGTGTAATCATTGAAAAGCCTAAAAACATATCGGTGACAACCATTGCCAAAAGGGGCATAAGGATGGCCCAATGTTTTTTATTAAAGAATGTGCCTGCAAAAAGGGCTACGGCTGTTATGGGCGCTACATTTGGGGGGTGAGGTAGCAATCTGATGAGAATAGCAACGGCTACAAAGCTCATTAGGACGGTCTCTTTTTTACTAAATGCCATGGTATTAAGTTCTTATACAAAGGTATATTTTTTTTATCATTGCCTACATAGATGCTTTAAAAAGTGTACATTTACTATAGCTTTTAGGTTCTTTTGTAGTGAAAGATGAAAAGGGAAAAAGGTGCAAAACCTTTGCTGTTCCCGCAACTGTAAGTACTGCAAGGTTCAATGCTTCAAGCCACTGTGCGCTCCGCGCATGGGAAGGCACATTGAATAGTACAAGTCAGGAGACCTGCCTCAAAGATTCATGCTGCTAGCGCTCGGGATAAGCAATATCAGTTTATTTTTATTTATATACAACATGAGATACATCATTGCTCTTGTGCTTTGCTGTGCTACAGTACAGGCTCAAGAACGTTTGGATGAGGTAATCGTTTCAGATTCCCGCATCCCCAAATCGAGAAAAAACAGCGGAAAAGCTGTCGTTAAAATAACTGCTATGGAAATAGCAAAAAACCAAGGATTATCCCTTGGTCAACTCTTAAGCCAGTACGCTGGTATATACATTTCAGGTGGACAAACACATCCAGGACAAAATCTGTCATACTTTATCCGTGGCGGAAATAACCGACAGGTGTTGGTGCGTATTGATGGGGTAGTGGTAAGCGACCCATCTCAAATAGAATCCGAATTTGATTTGCGCCTTCTTGCCTTAGATCAGATTGAATCTATAGAAGTGGTCAAAGGTGCATCGAGCAGCCTGTATGGAAGTGGTGCAGCAACTGCTGTAATTGATATCACAACCAAAAATACGGCTACCGAGAAAACAAGTTTGCACATAGCGCAAGAATGGGGTACTCAAAATACACACGATCAAAAATTGGGTTCGTTTTCTGATGTCCAAAAGCAATATCTACAACTACAACGCAGTATTGCTAAAATTGGACTTAGTACTTCGGTAAGTCGTTTTACTTCAGACGGGATGTCATCTATTGTAGGTTCAGAAACCGATGCCGTTTTAAAGGAGAATATACAGTTTAATGCCAAAAGTCAATATGATGGACCTTGGGGGTGGAAGGCCTTTTTTCATCGTGATCTTATTGACTCCGATTACGATGATAGCTTTGGCTTTGTGGATGCGCCTTATAACTTATCAAGTAAAAATAATCGATATGGTATTTCACCTTCCTTTACAAAAGGTAAATCACACTTGCAGGCGCATGTGTCATGGTCAGATACAGAACGTACTTTTAACGATAGCTTCCCTCGTTCGTCCTTCTCAGATGTGTTTACTACTGAGCTTACATGGCGTTACGATATAACAGCGCAACTAACTTTTTTGGGAGGAGGTTTGTATCAAGATTTTAGCTCTGAAAGTTCTTCTAGCGAAGATACTTTTGCACATGAAAATGTAGCTTTTTTTATAAGTGCTAATTGGCAACACCCAAAAGGTTTTGCATTACAGCTAAGTGGTAGAAATTCGGTACATAGTTCCTTTGGCGCCCACCAAACATTTACCATCAATCCCTATTATATTTTTTCGAATTCCGAAGCATCGTATTGGAAGCTTTTTAGTTCTTATGCAAGCTCGTTTATCGCGCCTTCACAGTATAAATTATTTAATCCAGCGTATGGAAACCTTGATTTATCACCTGAGGAAAATAAAACATGGGAATCGGGTATTGAGTATGTTGCGGAAAATAGTCGAATTACGGTAGTTGGTTTTCAGCGTACCGAAAATAAT
>JAACDD010000018.1 GCA_009937085.1 Bacteroidota bacterium | reverse complement strand
GTTAAAAACGGCAGCATACGCTGTCACATTTGCGCCAACTAAAACAGGATGTTGACCAAACTGTTGGTTGGAAGTGTGTAGCGAATTGGTATGCGAATCGTTAAAAAAAGACGCGTCATCACAAATGGCTTGTGCGTTGTTCGAAAACAAATCCCACGGATAGCGTATAATTGTTAATGGGTTGGAAAACGTGATTTGTTCAAAAGAATTAAGCGCATCTGCTGTACTCGACGTCGCACCTTTAAAAGCAATTAATGTATCGTTATAGAGCAACTTTTGTCCGTCTTTTAGATGATGAACCGCATCTATTAAAGCTGATGATGGTAAACATCCGGCTAAAACGGCCACATCAAAAGAAGGTGTTTTTGGTTGTAAATAGGTTTCTGTTTCAGAAACCACCGATGCATGCAGCAATCGTTCCCATCGCGATGCCAAGGTCATACCCCCAACAAGTAACTGCGCAACAGGTCGTGTGTAAACAAGAGGAAGTAAATCGGTACGGTTTGATCCGTCAAATAAGCATAAACGCATGCACCAAAGATAAGCGTAAATAAAAAAACCTCCACAAGGGAGGTTTCAATTCGTTCAAAAATTCAAGATTACTTCTTGAATTTCGCGTATTTGTTTTTAAACTTATCGATGCGGCCAGCAGTATCTACTAGTTTAGATTTACCTGTGTAAAACGGATGTGAAGTGCGTGAAATCTCTAACTTAATAAGTGGATATTCTACGCCTTCTAATTCAATAGTTTCTTTGGCATTGGCAGTTGACTTGGTTATAAACACATCTTCGTTAGACATATCTTTGAACGCTACCATGCGATAATTCTCTGGATGAATACCTTGTTTCATAATGCTTTTTCCTAGTTAAGGGGTGCAAATTTAATTATTTTATCTAAATTTACCATACACTTAACCGATAAAAATATCCTTACATGGAAACTTCACTAAAATTAGGAACATATAACTACCGTTTTGGGCTTATTGCGGCGATTGTGAGTATGGTTTTCAGTTTAATGATTTACTTTTTTGATTTTCAAAACAACACAATAATTAAAATAATTCCCATAATAATACCAACTCTAGCGTCTTTGATGGCAATATTGAAGTTTAAAGAAAATCATAAAAACAAAATCACTCTTAAGGTTGCTGTAAAGATTAGCATAGGTGTATTTTTAATTTGTGCAATTTTATATCAATTTTACTTGGTTGTTTTTTTGAAGTTTACTTCACATGAAACAAATAGCATTTCTACAGATTTCTTTAACTCATTGCCGCCAGTGCTGATAAAAAGTATAGTTTTAGGGATTTTAGTAGGCATTACAACAGGTATATTTACAAAAAAGAGCTAATTGGCAAAACAACTGCAATTATCGGTCGTCGTTCCATTTTTGGATGAAGCTGAATCACTTCCCGAGCTTTATGCTTGGATTGTTCGTGTATTAGAGGAGGCTGCAATTTCCTTTGAACTCATTTTGGTTGATGACGGCAGTACAGATGCTTCTTGGGCTTGGGTGCAAGAAGTCGCCGCTACGGATAAACGCATACACGGCATTCGTTTCTTACGAAACTATGGCAAATCACAAGCACTACACGCAGGTTTTTTAAAATGTGAAGGAGAAGTCGTTTGCACTATGGATGCCGATTTACAAGATTCTCCAGATGAACTGCCCGACCTATACCGTTTAATTTCAGCTGGGGATTACGACATGATTTCGGGATGGAAAAAAAAGCGCTTTGATTCACTCCTATTTAAAAATATTCCTTCTAAGTTTTTTAATTTGGTCGCACGATGGGTATCCGGAATTAAATTACACGATTTTAATTGCGGTCTTAAAGCCTATCGAAACGACGTGGTAAAGACCATCGAAGTTTATGGCGAAATGCATCGTTATATTCCCGTTTTGGCAAAAAAAGCTGGTTTTAATCGAATTGGGGAAAAAGCAGTGGTACACCAAGCGCGAAAATTTGGTCAGTCAAAATTTGGCCCAGACCGCTTTATAAAAGGGTTTTTAGATTTATTAACGCTTTGGTTTTTACACCGATTTGGACGTCGCCCCATGTATTTTTTTGGATTGATAGGTAGCGTAATGTTACTGCTAGGGTTTGGTTTTTCCATCTACTTGGGAATTGATAAGATCTTTGTCAACCCATCGGGTAGACTTATTGCTCAAAGGCCACAATTCTACGTGGCGCTTACCACCATGATTTTAGGAAGCCAGTTTTTCTTAGCAGGATTTATTGGTGAAATTATCGTTCGAAATCGCGAACATAAAATGCGATATAAAATAAAGGAAACGATTGGTCTAAACTCTAATGCGAATATGTAAATTTGTTCAGTAATTAATTTCCATGAATACATCCTTTTTAGAACAAGCTGACGCTTGGCAAAAAGCACCATTCGACATCGAAACGCAACAAGCCGTTGCGGCATTGAAACACAATCAAGAAGCACTAGAAGACGCCTTTTACAAAGACCTTGCCTTTGGCACAGGGGGCATGCGTGGCGTTATGGGTGTTGGTACCAACAGGGTAAATAAGTATACTTTTGGGCGTACCACACAAGGACTCAGCAACTACCTCAAAGCGCAGTTTCCAGATGAAACACCGCGTGTTGTGATTGGATACGATTGCCGTCACAACAGTAAGGAATTGGCGCAGATTGTAGCAGCTATTTTTTCCGCGAATTCTATTGACGTATTCCTTTTCTCGGATCTTAGAGCAACTCCTGAAGTATCATTTGCTGTACGTCATTTAAAATGTCATTGTGGTATCGTCCTCACCGCATCGCATAATCCTCCAGAATATAATGGCTATAAAGTGTATTGGCAAGATGGTGGACAAATCGTACCTCCGCAAGACGCTGGAATCATTACCGCAATTGACAACACAACTTATCAAGACATACAATTTGATGCGCAACCAAATCGAATTCAACACATTGACAAAGAAGTTGACCTAGCGTTTCAAGAAGCTTCTGTAAAGGTTGGGCGTATAGGAAACGGAAATCGAAGCGACATTAAAATTGTATTTACATCACTTCACGGTACTTCAATAACGGCTATTCCACAGGTACTCAAGGCGGCAGGTTACGATAAGGTTACTATAATTGAACAACAAGCTATTCCTGATGGCGATTTCCCAACGGTTAAATCCCCAAACCCAGAAGAACCCGAAGCACTTAAAATGGCCATGGAAAAGGCGGTTGAAATTGGTGCCGATATCGTTATTGGAACTGATCCAGATGCCGACAGATTAGGTATTGCTGTGCGAAACGAAAACAACGAACTGGAACTTTTGAATGGAAATCAAACCATGATTGCTATGACGGACTTTATTCTAAGCAAAGGGGGATTCACAAAAAGTGATAACGCATTTGTAGGCTCTACAGTAGTTTCTACGCCTATGATGATCGCCCTGGCAAAGCATTATGGCGTTGAGTGCAAGCTTGGCCTTACAGGCTTTAAATGGATTGCGCAGATGATAGAGCATTACCCAAACCAAAAATGTCTTGGCGGAGGTGAAGAAAGTTTTGGATATATGGTAGGTAATTTTGTCCGTGATAAGGATGCCGTTACGGCAGCTTTACTTTCTTGCGAATTAGCAGCAGAAGCCAAATCGAAAGGGAGTTCGTTTTTCAATACGCTTATTGGCACCTACGAAAAGCTAGGTCTTTTTCAAGAAAATTTGGTTTCGCTTGTTAAAAAAGGAAAGTCTGGGGCAGCAGAAATTGAACGCCTTATGGAGGAGTTCAGAAGCAATCCGCCTAAAACCTTAGATGGTAAAATCATCACACATCTAGAGGATTATGCATCGGCAACGCGGCATGATTTGCAATCGCAACAAAAAGAAACAATACCTTTGCCAAAAGCCAATGTATTGATTTTTATTTCCGAAGACGGCACGCGGGTGGCAGCACGACCAAGTGGAACTGAACCAAAAATTAAGTTCTATGTGAGTGTAAATACCCCCTTAGAGTCGACCGAAAATTACAGAACAACAAAAGCGGTTTTAGACCAAAAAATCAATCGGATTTTGGCTGAATTAGGCATATCATGAGTCCAATTCGGTATATATTACGCTACGCACTTCCATACAAGGGATACATTGGGTTAAACATTTTATTTAACCTGTTGTATGCTATTTTTAATGCCGTTTCGTTTATTGCGCTATGGCCTATGCTTGAAGTGCTTTTTGGCGGTAAAAAAACACCAACCAAACAACCAAGTTATGAAGGGGCTGGAGAGTTGTTGAATTATGCGCTGGATTCGTTTAGATACAGCGTGGGGCAGTATGCTCAAGACGATCCGTTAAAAGCACTTATGATTGTTATAGGTGTATTGCTTATTTCGTTTTTACTTAAAAACATGTTCAATTACGCCGCAATATTTTTTATTACATACATGCGCAACGGCGTTGTAAAAGACCTACAAAACACGCTTTATGCGAAACTTATTTCGTTTTCAGCGCATTTTCATTCCGACAATAAAAAAGGGGATAGCTTAGCTCGTATCACATCGGATGTGGTTGAAGTACAACGTTCTTTTTTGTCTGTTTTAGAAATGCTTATTAGAGAACCGCTAACCATACTTTTTGCACTTGGAAGTATGTTTTTTATAAGCACCAAACTGACGCTGTTTGTACTCGTTTTTATTCCAGTGGCAGCATGGTTAATTTCTATTATAGGAAAGTCGCTTAAATCACGCTCGGAACGTGTACAACGTGAGTTTGGAGAGTTGCTGTCTTTTGTGGAAGAATCCCTATCTGGCATTCGTATTATTCAAGTATTTACTGCAGAATCAAACTTTAATCAAAAGTTTGCGAAAATCACCAAACGGCTCTTTTCATTTTCAAACAATTTGACTCATCGGCAGAGTTTAGCAAGTCCCATGAGTGAGTTTTTAGGAATTGCTGTTTTTGGGGTCATTTTGTATTTCGGTGGTCGACTAGTTTTGGTAGAGCAAACGCTCACAGGAGAGGCATTTATTACGTATTTAGGTCTTGCGTACGGCGTACTTACTCCTGCAAAATCGATGAGTAGAGCCATTTACAGTGTCCGTAAAGGTAATGCTGCTGCGCAGCGTATCATGGAATATTTATTTTATGAATCGGAAATTCAATCGCCAAAAAATCCTAAAAAGATTACTGCGTTTTCAAATGAGATTTCATTTAATACGATTCATTTTAGCTATGGTGATGAAAAAATTATCAACGGGCTTGATCTAAGCATTCCTAAAGGAAAATCAGTAGCGCTTGTTGGACCTTCAGGGAGTGGAAAAACAACAATAGCCAACCTGCTAGCACGTTTTTACGATCCACAAAAAGGATCTATTACCATTGATGGTATAGCCATTAACGATGTGGATTTAGATGGATTACGGGCCCTATTTGGCTATGTTACACAAGATTCCGTTTTGTTTCACGATACCGTTAAAAACAACTTACGCATTGCGCGTCCAAGCGCAACGGATACAGAACTTGCAGATGCACTTGCCATAGCCAACGCTGCTGCGTTTGTAGCAGAACTTCCGCAAGGCATAGATACTGTTATTGGTGATGCTGGAAACAAACTTTCGGGTGGACAAAAACAACGTTTGGCCATAGCACGCGCCGTTCTCAAAAATCCGCCTGTCATGATTTTGGATGAGGCAACTTCTGCTCTTGATACAGAATCTGAAAAATTAGTACAGGATGCACTTCAAAAAATGATGCAAAACCGTACTTCACTTGTTATTGCGCACCGCTTATCCACAATAAAAAGTGCCGATGAAATTATTGTTCTTGACAAAGGAAATGTACTTGAGCGTGGTACGCATGATACACTTCTAGCGCAAAACGGTATGTATAAAAAACTGATTGAATTACAATCATTTAACTAACGCTATGCGCTTACACAAAAACTTAGTCTTGGCTGTACTTAACGGTCTACATCAAATTTTTAACGAAGATAAATATGCCGATAAAGTTGTGGCGCAAGTACTCAAAAGCGATAAACGCTGGGGAAGCCGTGACCGTGGTTTTATTGCAGAAACATCATATGAAATTGTGCGTTGGAAACGCCTCTATGCTACTATTGCAGAAGTACAGGAACCGTTAAATAGAGATGATTTATGGCGCATTTTTGCTGTTTGGGCAACGTTGCGTGGATATCCGCTTCCAGAGTGGAAACCTTTTGATGGAACTCCCACAAGACGCATCAAAGGACGATTTGAAACCTTGCGAAAAGAGCGCAAATACCGTGAGTCCATTCCAGATTGGCTAGACGAATTGGCAGCCAAGTCTTTGGGTGAAAAGAAATGGGAAAAAGAGCTTGAAGCCTTAAATACAGTTGCGCCTGTTGTACTCCGTGCAAATTCGCTGAAAATTCTACCTAAGCTGCTTCGAAATGCATTGCTTGAAGATAAAATTACAACACAGTATTTATCAAAGTATCCCGATGCATTAGTGCTTGACGAACGTAGTAATGTGTTTAGTACAGAAGCATTTCAAAAAGGTCTGTTTGAAGTGCAAGATGCTGCTTCCCAATGTGTTGCGCCTTTTACGCAAGCAGAATCGGGCATGCGCGTTATTGATGCCTGTGCAGGAGCGGGTGGAAAATCGTTACACCTTGCTGCCTTAATGCAAAACAAAGGGCAACTTATCGCATTGGATATCCATCAATACAAACTGCGTGAGCTTAAACGAAGAGCAAAACGCGCTGGTGCACACAACATAGAAACACGCTTGATTGATTCTACCAAAGTGATAAAAAAACTGCATCAAACAGCAGATCGAGTTTTGCTTGATGCTCCCTGTAGTGGCTTGGGGGTACTGCGCAGAAACCCAGATGCAAAATGGAAACTCAGTCAAGAATTTATTGAACGTATTCTGAAAGAACAACAGCAAATCCTAACGCAATATGCGCATATGGTTAAACCTGGCGGAAAGCTCATTTACGTTACCTGCTCTATTTTACCACAAGAAAACGAAGCGCAGATTTCTGAATTCTTAACAACTGAAATTGGACAATCTTTTTCACTCGAAAAAGAAAATCACTTTTGGCCATCCGTTCAAGGATTTGACGGGTTTTATATGGCACGCTTAGAGCGAAAGGCTTAGTTTGTTGATAAATTAGTGTGTTTGGTTTATTTTTTACAGGAGTAATAGCACAATTGCATTCTAAACTATCCCTATTTTTGTACTTTAATCATTGTGTATGATTTGTTTTTTTGGTGACCCAAAACAGCACCTTTACGTAGTTCAAAAAGAACTTCCAATTTCGGAAGAAGATCAAAAAAAGCTGGAATGGCTTTTTGGTGGCTACCCCCTACTTAGAAAATCGTTTGTGCAAGCGGCACTTGTTGGACCTCGTATCAATATGATTACGCCGTGGAGTACCAATGCCGTTGAAATCTGTCACAATATGGGGATCAACGACATTATTCGCATTGAACAGTTTTGGGGTGATGAAAATCTGCAGGCTTTTGATGCCATGGTGCATCAGCGATTTAAAGAATTAGATCAACATATTTTTGATTCCAAGCGCACTCCTGAGCCTGTCAATCACATTGATGATATTGCTTCATACAACGCACAAGAAGGCCTATCGCTTAGCGATGACGAAGTATCGTATTTGGAAACTTTGGCAAAGCGATTGGAGCGTTCGCTTACAGACTCCGAGGTATTTGGTTTTTCTCAAGTAAACTCAGAACATTGTCGTCATAAAATCTTTAATGGTACTTTTATTATTGACGGCAAAACCAAAAAGAAATCGCTTTTTGAACTCATCAAAGAAACGTCTAAGAAAAACGGGGCGAATTTAGTATCGGCCTACAAAGACAATGTGGCTTTTATAAAAGGTCCAAGTGCAGTTCAATTTGCGCCAAAGCGACCAAACGTTCCCGATTTTTATGTTAAAAAATCATTTCTTTCAGTACTGTCGCTCAAGGCAGAAACCCATAATTTCCCTACAACTGTTGAACCTTTTAACGGAGCTGCAACAGGTTCAGGTGGTGAAATCAGAGATCGCTTAGCAGGTGGACAAGGATCAATTCCCATGGCGGGAACGGCTGTTTATATGACCGCATATCCACGAACCGAAGCCAATCGACCTTGGGAAAAAATTACTCCACGACCGTGGCTCTATCAAAATCCTGAAGATATTTTGATAAAAGCATCAAATGGGGCATCAGATTTTGGAAACAAATTCGGACAGCCTCTAATTGCTGGGTCGCTATTAACCTTTGAGCATCAAGAAAACGAACAAACCATTGGCTTTGATAAGGTCATCATGCTTGCTGGTGGTATTGGCTATGGAAAAATGCAACAAAGCATCAAAAAAACACCCAAAAAAGGCGAGAAAATCGTGGTTATGGGTGGTGATAATTACCGCATTGGAATGGGTGGTGCTGCGGTTTCCTCTGCAGATACAGGTGCTTTTGATTCGGGAATTGAATTAAATGCTGTTCAGCGTTCCAATCCCGAGATGCAAAAACGTGTTGCCAATACTGTTAGGGCTGCTGTTGAAGCAGACACCAATCCCATTGTTTCCATACATGATCACGGCGCTGGAGGACACCTGAATTGTCTTTCAGAACTTATAGAAGATGTAGGTGGAACCATTGATTTAGACAAACTTCCTGTGGGAGATCAAACCTTGTCTAACAAAGAAATTATTGGAAATGAGTCGCAAGAGCGTATGGGGCTGATCACAAATAACCGTGGACTGGAACAATTAAAAGAAATTGCTGCTCGTGAGCGTGCGCCCATATTTGAGGTTGGCGAAATCAAGGACAAAAATCACTTTGAGGTACGTTCAGAAAAGAGTGGTGAATCACCCATTGATTTAGCGCTATCTGACTTTTTTGGAAAAACGCCAAAAACAATCATGCAAGACAGCACCAGCGAAACGGCTTATGCAGCGATACCAGAACCAAAATCGTTTGAGGAAAGTGTAACGTGGTTGCTTCAGCTTGAAGCCGTGGCTTGTAAAGATTGGCTCACGAACAAAGTAGACCGCTGCGTTACAGGGCGTGTGGCACAACAACAATGCATTGGACCACATCAATTGCCGTTGGCAAATTGCGGCGTAATGGCGCTTGATTTTGAAGGAGTTCACGGTATGGCAACATCTGTTGGGCATGCACCACTTGTTGGACTTATCGATGCTGGTTTGGGTAGCAAAAACGCTATCGCCAAGGCATTGACCAACATTATTTGGGCACCTATTTCAGGAGGGCTATCCTCAGTGAGTTTGTCAGCAAATTGGATGTGGGCGTGCAATAATCCTGGAGAGGATGCACGTTTGTATGAAGCGGTAAAGGCCTGCTCAGAATTCGCTATTAAATTGGGAATCAATATTCCAACAGGAAAAGATTCGCTGTCCATGAAACAGAAATACAGCGATCAAGAAGTTATTGCACCCGGAACGGTTATCATTTCTGCAGGAGCCCATTGTAGTGCTATTGACAAGGTAGTAACTCCAGAACTAAAGCATGGTGGTGGTGATGTGTATCGTATAGATTTATCGGATTGCAAAGCTGCTTTGGGAGGCTCGGCTTACGGGCAGCTTAATCAAGCTATTGGCACACAAGCACCCGATGTCGCTAAGTCCAAATATTTCAAAACGGTGTTTAATGCTATTCAAAAAGAGCTTTTAAAAGGAACTATTTCAGCAGGTCACGATATAAGCTCGGGAGGACTTATTACTTCATTACTCGAAATGTGTTTTGCTGCTGATGGACTTGGTTTGGATATTAAATTTCCAAAATCAACATACAGCGTTGAACAAACTCTACTCTCAGAACAAGTAGGAATTCTAATCCAAACCAAAAGTGAAACAGTATCTCGATTAAAGAAAAAAGGTATTGCTATTGAACGTATTGGGAAACTGACAAAATCCAATACATTGCAGGTTACGAGCGATGATAATGAGTATCAATTTGATATTCCCACGCATAGAAAACACTGGTTTAAAAGCTCTTATTTATTAGACCGCAAACAAAGTGGTGAAGAAAAAGCGAAAGCACGTTTTGAATCTTTTGATACATCTCCCTTACAATTTAAATTTCCAAAAAACTTTGATGGTGCCTTAGCGTCAACTCCAAAACGAAGACCAAAAGCAGCTGTATTACGTGAAAAAGGAAGTAATTCGGAACGTGAAATGGCCTATATGATGCATTTGGCGGGGTTTGATGTAAAAGACGTTCACATGACGGATTTAACATCTGGTAGAGAAGATTTGAGCGACATCCAGCTATTAGTTGCTGTGGGTGGATTTTCAAATTCTGATGTGCTGGGATCGGCAAAAGGCTGGGCAGGAACAATCAAGTATAACGAAAAAGCAAAACAAGCAATCCAGGCATTTTTTGAACGTCCTGACACGCTTAGCCTAGGAGTTTGTAATGGTTGTCAACTATTTATTGAATTAGGATTATTACATCCAAACCACAAAGAAAAACCGCGTATGCTGCACAATGATTCGGGTAAGTTTGAATGTGTGTTTACAGATGTTGTAATTGAAGAATCACCTGCCATTATGTTGCAGCGATTACAAGGCAGTAGATTGGGAATTTGGGCCGCTCACGGTGAGGGTAAATTTGTATTCCCAAAAGATGAAAAAGCTTATGCCATTTCTGGAAAATATGCATATGACTCCTATCCGTCAAATCCGAATGGATCTGATTTTAACACCGCAATGGTAAGTAGCGACGACGGACGTCATTTGGTTATGATGCCGCACTTGGAACGTTCTATTTTTCCTTGGAACTGGGCACACTATCCGCAAGACCGAACAGATGCTGTAAGTCCATGGATTTTGGCATTTGAAGATGCCCTCAAATGGATTTTGAATAGGTAAAATCAAAAAAATATCGTTTTTTTGACTATTGGCTTATTGCCAACGCACTAATATGACACGTATGGAAACACCTAAAAGACTTTTTGATTTTATTGATTTAATGGCTGAGCACCGCTCGCTAGACAATGCCGTAAACTCAAAAGTTAATGGAAAGTGGGTAGGACTTTCAACAAAAGAAACAAAGGAACAAGGCGATAGATGTAGTGCAGGTTTGCTAAGCTTAGGTGTAAACGCAGGAGATAAAATTGCAATCATTTCTTCGACTAACCGCACCGAATGGGTACTTGCCGATTTTGGTATGTCACAAATTGGCGCTATCAATATCCCTATTTATCCTACAATATCAGCTGAAGACTACGCGTATATTTTAAACCATGCTGAGGCAACGTATTGCTTTGTTTCAGACAAAGAAGTTTTAGAAAAATTTCGAGAAATTGAATCACAATGCCCAAACCTAAAAGGGGTGTATAGCTTTGATAAAATTAAAGGATGTGATCATTTCAAATCGCTCCTTTCCAAAAAACCTACCAAAACACAAACGAACGAAATAAACGCTCGGAAATCTGTAATTAAAGCCGAAGATTTGGCGACGATTATTTACACTTCGGGGACTACGGGCAAGCCCAAAGGAGTTATGCTCAGTCACAATAATATTGTAAGCAATGTTATTGCGAGTCAGGAGCGTCTTCCGCTGGAGTATGGAGAAGCAAAATCATTAAGTTTCTTGCCACTATGCCACATATATGAGCGTATGCTTTTATACTTATATTTTTATTCGGGAACCAAAATATATTTTGCCGAATCATTAGAAACTATTGGAGATAACTTAAAAGAAATTAACCCGAGTGTGATGACTGCGGTGCCCCGTCTTTTAGAAAAACTCTACGATAAAATTTATGCGCGTGGCGCTGAGCTTTCGGGCATTAAACAGAAGCTTTTTTATTGGGCAGTAGATTTGGGACTGCGATACGAACCCTATGGACAAAATGGTTGGTGGTACGAAGCACAACTCAAACTTGCTAGAAAACTCATTTTCAGCAAATGGAAAGAAGCCTTAGGAGGAAATTTAGATTTAATTGCATCTGGAAGTGCAGCGCTTCAACCTAGATTGGCACGTGTGTTTAC
>JAACDD010000141.1 GCA_009937085.1 Bacteroidota bacterium | reverse complement strand
TCTTTCGATTTAGCACGAGATGTATTGCTACCTAAATTTGATATTCCTGCTCAATTTGTTTCAGATGAAGATACCAAAGACGGAGGGAAACGAGGGGAAAATGCGTATTTGCGCCACCTGACCTATGAGGGGGCAAACGAGCGCTACTCAGACTTAGACACTGATCTCAAAGAGCGCATCGATTTTGAGTTAAGTGTCATTGAAAACACAGGCTATCCGGGCTATTTTTTGATTGTGCAAGATTTTATTGCGGCAGCTCGTAATATGGACGTCTCTGTGGGGCCAGGACGTGGTTCGGCGGCAGGTTCGGTGGTTGCCTATTGTCTTAAAATCACCAATATTGACCCAATAAAATACGACTTGCTTTTTGAGCGTTTCCTCAATCCTGACCGTGTGAGTTTACCCGATATTGATATTGATTTTGACGATGAAGGTCGCTCAAGAGTAATGGACTACGTGATTGAGAAGTACGGAGCAAATCAAGTAGCACAAATTATTACTTACGGCACCATGGCTGCAAAATCTTCGATACGCGATACAGCCCGTGTGCTAGATTTATCACTTAGTGATGCGGATCGTGTAGCCAAACTGGTTCCAAATATGAAGTTGAAAAAGATTTTCAATTTGGACAACAAAGCATTGAAAGAAAACTTGCGCTCTGATGAGTTTGCGCGTGTTTCAGAACTAAAAGCCATTGCCGATGGAAACGATTTAGAGGCTGAAACACTAAAACAAGCACAAATATTAGAGGGCTCGCTGCGCAACACTGGAATTCATGCTTGCGGAGTTATTATTACGCCAGATGATATTACCGAGTTTGTTCCGATTGCTACAGCAAAAGATTCAGATTTGTATGTTACCCAATTTGACAATGCCGTAGTTGAGGATGCAGGCTTGTTAAAAATGGACTTCTTGGGGCTAAAAACCTTGACGCTAATTAAAGACACGGTCAAACTTGTCAAATACAGACACAATATTGACTTAAATCCAGATGCATTTCCATTAGACGACGCACCCACTTACGAGTTGTTTCAGCGCGGCGAAACTGTTGGTATATTTCAATACGAAAGTGCAGGGATGCAAAAGTACCTTCGAGATTTAAAGCCCAATGTTTTTGAAGATTTGATAGCGATGAACGCCCTGTATCGCCCTGGGCCGTTGGAATATATCCCAAGTTTTGTACGCCGTAAAAACGGGCAAGAAGATATCACGTACGATTTACCTGCCATGGAGCAATACCTAAAGCAAACCTATGGCATTACCGTATATCAGGAACAGGTGATGCTGTTGTCACAATCTTTAGCAGGCTTTAGTAAAGGCCAGGCCGATGTGTTACGCAAAGCCATGGGGAAAAAGATATTTGCGTTATTGGAGCAGTTAAAACCACAATTTTTAAATGGCGGAGAAGAACGTGGGCATCCAAGGGAAATTCTTGAAAAAATTTGGAAAGATTGGGAAGCATTTGCTTCGTATGCGTTTAACAAATCGCATTCTACTTGCTATGCGTGGGTAGCATATCAAACCGCATATTTGAAAGCAAATTACCCCGCAGAATATATGGCAGCGGTACTTTCCAACAACATGAGCGACATCAAACAAGTGAGCTTTTTTATGGAAGAATGTCGTCGCATGGGTATTTCAGTTCTTGGTCCAGATGCGAACGAGTCCTTTTATAAATTCACTGTAAATGATCAAGGTGCTATTCGGTTTGGTATGGGTGCTGTAAAGGGCGTGGGGCACGCTGCTGTGAAAACTATAGTGGAAAACCGCAAAGAAAAACCCTACACGTCTATTTTTGACTTAACGCAACGCATAGATTTACGTGCAGCTAATAAAAAATCTTTTGAAAGTTTGATTCTAGCGGGTGGTTTTGATTCGCTCTCATCGGCACATCGAGCGCAATATTTTCATCACAATGGCGATGGCGTTGCTTTTGTAGAAAAAGCATTGCGCTATGGCGCACAGCATCAGGAAAATGAGCAATCCTCACAAGTAAGTTTGTTTGGCGTAGATTCGTCAGTAAGCATTCCTACCCCCACACTTCCCGACTGCGACCCATGGGGGGCGTTACATACTTTAAAGCAAGAAAAAGAAGTGGTTGGGATTTATCTTTCAGGACATCCTCTAGACGATTTTGCACCCGCAATGAAGCATTTTTGCAATGCCAAAGTGGGCTTATTTAATGACCTTACTCCTCTAGTGAATAAAGAACTTAGCTTTGGTGGCATGGTGGGCGAAGTACAGCATCGCGTTTCCAAGAACGGAAAAGGCTGGGCCATATTTACGTTGGAGGATTTTGAGGAATCGTATGCGTTTAAAATCTTTGGCGAGGACTACCTAAAATACCGTCATTTCTTGGTTTCGGATAGTTTTATTCACGTTAAAGCACTTGTGCGAGAGGGGTGGTTAAACAGAGAAATAGGCAAGCGCGGTGAGCCACGATTACAATTTACCGCATTCCAGCAATTGCAAGACACACTGAGTGCCTATACCAAAAAAATTACGTTGCGTTTTGATGTTGCCCACTTAGACGAGCCGTTATTAAAATTTCTCGAAAACTTGTTTCAAGAAAATAAAGGCGATCATAAAGTTGACATGACGTTTTATGAAAACCAGGACAAGGTAAAACTGGTTACTGCAAGCCGAAAACTAAAGGTACACGTAGGCGATACGTTTTTAGCTGCATTAGATGCGTATCCTGTTGCTTACAAGCTGAATTAGCATATCGTTTGTTTTTAGTCAGCACGGCTTGAAAGTCACGGCACTTTAAGTGTGTTTGTGAGGAACGAGCAAACTTATATGTAGAAGTAAACCCTAAAACAGCAGTTCTCGATACAATTTTCTATCGAAAATCACTCGAACTGACATCTTTCTATATAATTTTCTACTGAAGATTGCCTGTCTGAACAGCTTGGGTAGGCTAGAAGAACTATTTAGTGCAGAAAACAAAAACACTAAATGAATTAAGCTAAGTATCAAAAACTTAAATGTATAGATAAAAATAGCTGATACAATGCTATGCTGTTTTGTGAAAAAAGGTAGTACATTTGAATACCTAAAAATGAAAATGTTATGGCGTTAGAAATTACAGATGCTACCTTCGATGAAGTCGTATTAAAATCTACACAACCTGTTTTGGTTGACTTTTGGGCAGAATGGTGTGGTCCTTGCCGCATGGTTGGTCCAATTATTGACGAATTAAGTCAAGAATATGCTGACAAAGCTGTTGTGGGAAAAGTAGATGTGGACAATAACCAAGAATTTGCTGCCAAATTTGGCGTTCGAAATATCCCAACAGTATTGTTGTTTAAGAATGGAGAATTGGTAGATCGTAAGGTTGGCGTATCCCCAAAAGCGGTTTATGCAGCTGCGATAGAGGAACAACTCTAATCAAAATCTTTTTTACGTTTGTGTATCCGAAAATGCGGTGTATATTTGCACGCACCTAACGCAAACGGTCTGGTAGTTCAGCTGGTTAGAATACATGCCTGTCACGCATGGGGTCGCGGGTTCGAGTCCCGTCCAGACCGCTAAGCACTTAAAGTGCTTTTTGAAATCAACGCGTTGTGTTGCTTGCAAACAGTTGTTTGCAAGAGGTTCGTAGAAGAACCCATGAGAAGCTTTCCTGAATTGGAGGGCTTTTTTGCTTTACAGGTATTACATTTGTTGTAAACTTTGACAATGAGTTTCATTCATTCACTCCTTTTTTTGCGTTGTCCTAAATGCCGAACCGGTAAAATGTTTCAATACAAACCCTATAGCTTTAAAGGGATAAGCTCATTAAATAAAAAGTGTCCGCATTGCAATACCCCCTATAGTTTAGAGCCTTCTTTTTTCTACGGTTCTATGTATGTCTCGTATGCTTTAGGCGTAGCACTGGCGGTAGCAGTGTATGTGTTGCTATTGCTTGTTGGATTAGGTAAAAATGCACTTACCGCATTTTTTACTATTGCTACTGCTATTATAGTACTTTCACCTTATGTATATCAACTTTCCAAAGTGATATGGGCGAGTTTCTTTATAAAATACGATTCCAAAAAATCTAGCGAAAATTAAGCATTTGCCTGCTGTTCAAATTCAAATAACTTAAGGTGGAAAAAGGAAGCAGATGCCAAGATGTGATCAAAAATATCTGCAGAAATCATCTCGTGATTTTTCCATGCCTTATCAGATGTAAAGGCATATATTTCTAGCGGAATGCCGTTTGGTGTTGGCGCAAGCTGCCTGCACATTACTGTCAGATTTTGATTAATGCTTGGATGTTGCTCCAAATAGGTTTCAATATACGATCGAAATAAGCCAATATTGGTAAGGTTTCTTCCGTTTAGCGGGATGGAAGTATCGGTTTTTAAGGCCTCGTTATAGGCTGCTATTTCTGATTTTTTCTCTTGTACAATTGCTTTAAATCGCTCCAATTGTGTAATGCCCACTAACGCTTCATTACTTAAAAAACGCACTGATGATGCGCGAATGTAAAGTGGGCGTTTAATACGTCTACCTTCCGATTCGCTCATGCCACGCCAGTTTTTTATTGAGCTTGATAGTAGTTTATAAGTTGGAACGGTTGTAATGGTATTGTCGAAATTTTGAACTTTAATGGTTGAAAGATTGATTTCAATCACGGAGCCATCTGCACCATAAGACTCCATAGTAATCCAATCGCCAATGCGTACCAAATCGTTCGCCGCAATTTGGATACTTGCCACAAACCCTAAAATGGTGTCTTTAAATACCAATAATATAACTGCCGAAAGTGCGCCAAGACCTGTGAAAAAGTACACCAAATCTTTTCCCGAAAGAATGGAAAAGGTCAGCAATAGTCCAATTCCCCACAAGAAAATCATAACAACCTGAATATAGCTTTCTATGGGTTTGTCTTTGAACTGTGCACGTCTTTGCAATTCTTGCTTAAGCGTTCGCAGCAAACTACGTAAGGTGATGATTGTTATAAAAACAGCAAAAACATCCAATAGTGCGTGAAGCCAATTTTCGATGGTTGAATTGTCATTAGCCCAAAGCCCAACACATGCACTTAAGAAAAAATAAGGCGTAAAGCGCGATAAATTTCTCGGAAATTTATTTGCGATTAAGGAATCGTCTATGGTTGTTTTTGTTGAGGCTGCAATGCGATGAAACAAACGAATAAGAACAAATTGTACGAATATGCGAAGCAACCAAGCGGTCGCAAGTAGGATTAAAGAAAGAAGCGTAAAGTCTGCCCACCATGCCAATGTAGCTGACCAACCCAACCCAATTAGGAAGTCGTTAATTATATGCATAAAGCGAAATTAGTCAATTCTCGCAGACAAATACTATATTTAACTATCCAAAAAAAAACACCCGCACCTAAAAATTGGGCGCGGGTGTCAAAACAATAACCAATTAAAATGTTACGACATTACATTTACTATGAATCACGAATCGTGCCAAACTTCTAGTTTATCGAAATATCCCATCATTTTTCTTTTTATTTTCCTGTTTATAGGACTGAAAAGTGGCGCTCAAAACAAGGAAGCATTTGATATAGGCATTAGCCAGATTGAATATATTGATGCTGAAACAGAACAACTTACGTATTTAGACTCTAAGAGTCTCACAAACGAATTGCGGCTTTCTCGAAATTATAATCACGTATATATCGAGTTAGAGAATAGTCCAGATGTAGAATATACGTTTAAGGTAACAGGTGAGGCAGGCTTAGGAGATTGGGAAAAGACAACAAACAAAATCCATTTAGTTGGGCTTTCAAGAGGCGAACATGAATTGTGCATTCGCGGCAAACGAAATGGGTTATCATCTAACGTACAACAATTTAAAATATACATTTCATCTCCATTCTATTTAGAGTGGTGGTTTATCTCCCTAATTATACTTGTTGTGGTATTTGTTTTTTATATGTTTTTGGTACTGGAGTCCAAACTGTTAAAGGAACGTAAAGACCGTAACCTTCAAGTGTCCAACTTAGAAGCAAAGGCGTATAGGGCGCAAATGAATCCGCATTTTATATTCAATGCCCTAAATGGGATGCAAACCGCTATGATTTTGGGCGGAGAAAGGGAGTTTAACAAATACATTACTTCATTCTCTAAACTTATTCGTAACACGATCGAAATGAGTAGTGTCGACCGCATTTCTATTACTGACGAAATACATTACATCACCAACTATATCGAATTGCAAGGGCACAGACTTGAAGAAAAAATTGATTTGGAGTTTAATATTGATCCGAGAATTAATCAAGATGAAGTGTATTTGCCTTGTATGATGCTCCAGCCTATAGTAGAAAACTCTATCGTACACGGTATAATTCCCAAGAAAGAAAGTGGGAAAATCACAATAGATCTAATACAAGAAGATGAAATGCTCAAGATTTGCGTAACGGATAACGGTATTGGTCGAAAAGCCGCTGCAAAACAGAGAGAAAAATACGCGAAGCACAAGTCGTTTGCTACGCAAATTATGCGCGACAGAATTAATATTTTCAATTATTACAACGACAGAAAACTAAAGTTCCGCATAGAAGACTTGTATAATGATGATGGTAGCGCCGCGGGAACTAGAGATATACTTTATGTGCCTTTAGATCTTAAAACACGCCACTAATTAACGCATCGTAACGGAAGCAAGTTCCAAAGCCTTTGTTTGCAAAGTAGTTCGGTGTAGATGCGTCTCCGCATGCCAAAACAAAATCTCCGCCCCAAGCACCAAGACTTTTAATGGCGCCATTAAAGTCTTCGAAAAGACGTTTTTGCACAGGGGTTTGTCCTATAAGTTGACCAATAATTTCCTCGTGTTGTAGCATCAACTTTTGAAAATCTTGAAGCCTTGTTTTTGCTAAAAAGCTTTCAGTAAGTATATCTATTTCCTTTAATGCAGATGGTGTGAGTTTGCTTTGGTCAAACGCAGCCACCGCTTTCTGACTGTCTTGCTTTTGGTTCAAATGAACAAAAAATAACGCATTTATACATTCAGGTAAAAAATCCACAGCTGTGACTTTCGGTTCTAGTGGATTTGTGCGCTTATAAACCAATGCACTTTTTGTAGTAGCACAGGCAATGTCGTATCCGCTTCCACCAAAAACTTCTTGTTGTAATTGGTATGGATTTACCTTTGCCCATTGTGCCAAAAGCGAAATTAACGTCGAGGAACTTCCCAGTCCCCACGAGCGGTCAAAATCGAGTGTGGTGGTAAACGAAAACCCTGTTGAGGTATTCCAGCAGTTTGGATTTTGGGTTTTAATTTCCAAAAATAAATGTTGTAGCCTTTTGCCAATTTCGTCAAGGCGTTTGGGTGCGAACGAAGTAATATCAAATTCATTTTCATACCACAAATTCCCATGCTGATCTTCACTTTTCCATTGTATGGTATTTCCAGTTTCAGCAATTTCCAACGACTGCCCCAGTTTGGTAGGAACTGCCAATGCTTTTGCACCACCCAAAATGGCATATTCGGCGGTTAGTAGTAATTTCCCGTGTGCAAAAAACTTCATTTTGAACGTAGTTTTTCAAGCACTTCTACAACAGCGTGATGCGAAACAGTATGTTTTTTAAAGTGTTCTACCACCGCTTCTTTTTCGTGAGGCGTTGCCTCAAATTGGTTTAAGATATTGAGTAAATGCATTTTCATATGCCCTTGTTGAATACCTGTGGTTACCAAGCTTTTTACGGCTGCAAAATTTTGAGCCAATCCCGCTACGGCAATAATCTGCATTAATTCCGCTGCGTTAGGTGTTCCCATAAGCTCATGGCACCATTGTACCATAGGGTGCAGTTTTGTAAGTCCGCCAACCGTTCCAATAGCCAATGGAAGCCGAAGTGAAAAGTGGAATATTCCATCTTTAATTTCAGCTTTAGACAAACTGCGATATTGCCCGCTATCGGCTGCAAAGGCATGCACGCCTGCGGCTACGGCTCTAAAATCATTTCCGCTGGCAATAACTACGGCATCTACACCATTCATAATGCCTTTGTTGTGCGTAACGGCACGATAAGGTTCTAGTGCTGCAATGCGAACAGCTTGCACAAACTTTTCTGCAAACAATTGACTGTCAGCTTCATTCGGCAGTAGTTGTGCTACGGGACACGATACAGCTGCCTCTACCAAACAATTGGGTACGTGGTTAGACAAGATGCTCATGACCACTTCTATGGCTTTTTCACTTGCTGAAAAGGCGTCGTGTTGCACAGCCAGTTCACGTAGGGTATGTGCCAATTGCTCTAAGCAGGAATTGATGAAATTCGCGCCCATGGAGTCTTTGGTTTCAAAGCGCACATCTAGCTGAAAGTAGCCTTCTAATAATGCCGTCTTATTGACTAATGTCAAGGATGTAATACCACCCCCGCGCGCACGCATGTTTTTGGTAATGGGTTCCGTAGCTTCCAAAAGCCTTGCTTTGTTCGAGTCAAAAAATGTTTGAAGACGGTTGGGATCTCCATCAAATATAAAATGCACTTGCCCCACTTTTTCGGTGCCTAAAACACGTGCTTTAAATCCCCCTTTGGTAGCCCAAAACTTAGCGGCATTTGCCGCTGCGGCCACGACTGAACTTTCTTCAATCGCCATAGGGATGGTCAAGGTTTTATCGTTGATGATAAAGTTGGGCGCAACTCCAATAGGCAGGTAAAAATTAGCAACCGCATTTTCAATAAAATCATCGTGGAGGTTTTGCCTTTTGGCATCTGGATGGGTATACTTGGCCAACACTTCTTGTGCTTGTTCCGAGTTCTGAAATGCATTTTCGGTAATCCATGCTATTTTTTCGGCTTTGGTTTTTTTAGAAAACCCCGAAACCAATGCATGTTGCTCCTTTTGATTGCTCATAGGGCAAAGATACGGATGTCTTAACAGTTCTTATCATTCCCTCAAAAATCCTATCTTAGCCTCACAACTACTTAATTATGGAAGCACAATTTGGCGGTTCTGCCCTAAATCAACGCACAATTCTAAGCCACCCCATAGGACTATTTGTTTTGTTTTTTACTGAAATGTGGGAGCGTTTTAGCTACTACGGCATGCGTGCTATTTTGGTGCTTTTCCTTACGTCGTCGCTGATGGAAGAGGGGTGGGCATGGTCACGTGAAGATGCGTTAGTTTTATATGGATGGTATACTGGCTTGGTATATTTAACCCCTATTTTGGGAGGTTTTCTTGCGGATAAATTTTTGGGATATCGCAATGCTACGATTTTGGGTGCATTTATTATGACCCTTGGACACGCCTCTATGGCACTAGAGTCGTTTACTGAATCCTTCTTTTACTTAGGTCTTGGATTGATGATTGTCGGGAATGGTTTTTTTAAGCCCAATATTTCTTCCATTGTTGGTCAGTTATATAAAGTTGACGATAAACGCAAAGACGGCGGTTACACCATTTTTTATATGGGGATCAATGCGGGTGCGTTTTTAGGCATTTTGCTTTGCGGCTATATTGGCGAAAAAGTAGGTTGGCACCTCGGCTTTGGTTTGGCAGGTATATTTATGTTTTTGGGCATGTTACAGTTTTGGTTTGCTCAAAAAATATTTGGTACTATTGGTTTAACGCCAAAAAAATTAGCAGCGGCTAATACCTCCAAAAAAAGCACAACATCTAGTACAGCTTTTACTAAAGTTGAAGTGGATAGGCTAATTGTTATAATTGTCTTTTCCATTTTTACCATTTTCTTTTGGTGGGCATTTGAGCAAGCTGGAGGTTCCATGACTATTTTTGCCAAAGACTTTACTCAGCGAAATTTAGTGGGAGATGCCTCCATGATTTTCAAAGCGGCCAATACGGTAATTACCTTAGTCCCCATGGTTATACTAACCGTGGTTTTATATGGATTGTTTCGTAAAATGATAGGGCATTACCTTCTTTCAAATGTGTTTTTGGGTACAAGTTTTATGATTATTTGGGGCATTGTCATTTGGATGATTAAACGTGAGTTTACCCAAACGGCTACTGAAATTCCTGCTTCTTGGTTTTCGGTGCTAAATTCATTGTTTATTATTTTATTAGCCCCATTATTTTCCAAAATTTGGGCATCGAAACTAAATCCGAGCGGTCCTGTAAAGTTTGCTATCGGATTGATTTTATTGGGTATTGGATTTGCCTTTTTAGCTGTTGGTGCCATGGGTATTCCTATGGGTGCAGAAACGGCTAGTGTTAGTATAATATGGTTGATTTTAGCCTATTTGTTTCACACCATGGGCGAATTATGCGTGTCACCAGTTGGGTTGTCATACGTAAGTAAATTAGCTCCTATAAAACTTGTAGGTCTTATGTTTGGTTTTTGGTTTGTATGTAGCGCTATTGCCAACTTCTTGGGAGGTAAAACGGGGAGTTATATTGATAAAATTTCAGAGGCGTATGGTCTTTCTAATTTCTTTTTAATTTTCTTTGCAATTCCTGTTTTGGCAGGAATATTGATGATCGTACTAAAGCCAATCTTAATCCGTAAAATGCATGGAATACATTAAAAAAATCAGTTTTATTGTCGTGCTGTTGTTTTGCACGGCAACTTTTGCCCAAGTAAAATGGTATACGCTTGAAGAAGCTTTGGCAGCCCAAAAGGAAGACCCTAAGCCTATCATTTTAGACGCCTACACGGTTTGGTGTGGTCCCTGCAAAATGTTGGATAAAAACACCTTTGGCAACGATGATGTGAGCACCTATATGAACACGCATTTTTACCCTGTAAAATTTAACGCCGAAGGCAATGAAAAAGTAACCTATCAAGGGCAAGATTTTGACAATCCGAATTACGATGCTAAACGGGCGAAGACCAGAAATGGAACCCATACGTTTACACGTTATTTGGGTGTTTCAGGCTATCCTACTCTTGTGTTTTTTGACGATACAGGGAATTTCATTACGCCAATTGTTGGGTATCTAACGCCAACACAAATTGAGATTTACCTCAAGCTTATTCACCAACAAGATTACAAAAACATCAAATCTCAAGAAGATTTTACGGCATACATAAAAAACTTTGAACATCAGTTTAAGGGATAAGCTCCTTGAATTGCCGTTGCGTGAAATCTAATTCCTTTTGCCGCACATGTTTTTTTCCACCGTTCCACAAATGAGGGAAAGTTACTCCCATCTGCAATAATGACTTTCGGAGTTAAGCTATCAATCAGTTCTTCCAAATGTATTTTTGGACTCTGCCGCAGCAATACTGATTCGTATTTTCCCAACCCAATGTAAACACCCAAGCTATCTACTACTAGCAAATTATCGTAAGTCTGTTTAATAGATTTGTATTCTATTTTACTAAGGCGATATTGCTGTTTGAATTGCAGCGCCATACGCCTTAGTTGAGGGGTTAGCGTTCCTGAAATGGCCATAAGCCTATCGTCATCTGCTGACAAAATCAACGAATTTTTATACAGCTGTGCAATGGTTGCTTTTGGCGGTTTTTCCCAGTCCCAATACAATTGTACATGAACCCCCAAACTTAGGATACCCAAAAACACAAGTTTGCGTTTTTGGGGGTATTCTAAAAAGAAAAATAAGCTCAATACAATTGCGCCAAGTAGTATGGCGTCTGTAGCCCTAAACGGTATCTGTTCCACAATAAAACCTTCCCATTTTGCAATCCATGCCACGATGGTTTGATACCACCAAAATACAGCATCCACCCCTGCATAAATCCAATGCGTGGAACGAATAAAACTCATTGCAATACTTCCAATACCCAGAAAAATTATAACTCCAACAAAAGGAACGAGTACCAAATTACTGAGCCAAAACAGCATTGGGAACTGGTGGAAATAGAACAAGCTAAAGGG
>JAACDD010000140.1 GCA_009937085.1 Bacteroidota bacterium | reverse complement strand
TATAGTTAAGTGGGTTTCAAAATCTATATTGGAGATTCACTTTAAGCTAAAATATAATTCATTAAATTAGGGTAATAATCTAAATAATTGTTGTAATCTTGCTCAAATTATTTATTACACATGCAAGGCACAGTTAAATTTTTCAACGAGTCAAAAGGTTTTGGCTTTATTACTACTGACTCAGGAGAAGATGTTTTTGTACATATCAGCGCGTTAGATGGTCTATCAATCAATGAAGGCGACAGCGTGACATTTGAAATTGTTGACGGAAAAAGAGGTAAGGCGGCAAGCGACGTAAAACTTGCTTAACCCTTAGCGCATTTTCTAGTAACAGCGTACTTTCGATTACGTAAACAATTGCTGTACATTATCAGCAAATAGTTTTACGGAAATCGCCATTAGCACTACACCAAAGACTTTACGGATAATACTTATACCGGATTGTCCTAACACATTTTCTATGCGTTTGGACGACTTCAGTACCAAATAAACTATTGCGATGTTGATGACAATGGCGGCGATAATGTTCAGTACGTCATATGCTGCTCGCAAAGATAATATCGATGTGAGTGTTCCCGCGCCCGCAATGAGCGGAAAAGCAATGGGAACTATGGATGCTGTTTCAGGCGATTCGTCTTTGTAAAGCTGGATACCCAAGATCATTTCAAGCGCCATAAAAAATATGATGAGCGCCCCCGCAACTGCAAATGAGTTTACATCAATGCCGATAAGCGTTAGGATACGTTCGCCCAAAAACAAAAAACCTATCATTAGTATTCCTGCTACAAGTGAGGCTTTTTCAGACTGAATATGCCCAACCTTTTGGCGAAGTCCAATAATAATAGGTGTGCTGCCAATAATGTCAATTACGGCAAAAAGCACCATAGTACAGGTAATGATTTCTTTTAGGTTAAGCATGCATCAAATATACTTTTTTTGTGCAATCAAAATTGTAGTTTAGCGCCATGTTCCAGTTGGGTAAAACGTTGGTGTCTGAAACGCTTTTTGAGCAGGCTTTTACATGTGATGTATCTGCATGTAAAGGGGCATGTTGTGTTGAAGGTGAGGCAGGCGCTCCCCTAGAATTGGAAGAGATTGAGCAACTAAAAGCGCATTGGCACGAAGTTAAACCCTATTTAACAAAAGAAGGCATTGTTGCGTTGGAGGCACAAGGTGTGGCTACTCAAAACGCCTTTGAAGAGTGGGAAACACCACTTATAGACGGCAAGGCCTGTGTCTACATAAATTATGACGACAAGGGCATAGCGCAATGTGGCATTGAGCAAGCGCATCGTCATGGAGATACCAAATTACAAAAACCCATTTCATGTCATTTATATCCTGTTCGGGTAAAAAAATACAGTGCTTTTGTAGCGGTTAATTACCACGAATGGTCTATTTGTAGCCCAGGTTGTGATTTGGGCGCGGCATTAAAACGCCCATTGTATCAATTTGTGGAAGATGCGTTAGTGCGAAAGTTTGGAAGAGCGTGGTATGATACGCTGCATGCCGCGGCACAAGAATTTACAAATCAACAAAAATAATAACCGCTTGGCTTCCCATAAGACAGTTTTTAACTTGCTTAAAGTCAAGACATTATAGCCCTGTTTTTTCACTGCTTTTTGTAGGGGAAACCCTAGTTTTTGTTAAAAACTAAAAGGCATTGTGGAAAAGTATGCCTTTCATTTGTCCTTAATTTTTGGAACATTTGTAGAGCACTAAGCACCCCCTTTAACATTTAAAAAAAAATTATGTCAGTTTCTGTAGAACCCATATTGTCTGAAAACAAGAATCGCTTTGTTATTTTCCCTATTCAACACCACGATATTTGGGAGTGGTATAAAAAACAAGAAGCCTGTTTTTGGACAGCAGAAGAAATTGACTTACATCAAGATTTGACCGATTGGTCAACGAAACTAAACGACGAAGAGCGTTATTTTGTAAAGCACATATTGGCATTTTTCGCTGCCTCTGATGGTATCGTAAACGAAAACTTGGCAGAGAACTTTGTAAATGAAGTGCAGTACAGCGAAGCAAAGTTTTTCTATGGGTTTCAAATCATGATGGAAAACATCCACTCGGAAACGTATTCATTGCTCATTGACACCTATGTCAAAGACGAAGCAGAAAAGAACAGCCTTTTCCAAGCCATTGAAGTATTTCCTGCCATTAAGAAAAAAGCAGATTGGGCACTTCGTTGGATAGATTCTGACTCTTTTGCAGAACGTCTTATTGCCTTTGCTGCGGTAGAAGGTATTTTCTTTTCGGGTGCATTTTGCTCTATTTTCTGGCTTAAGAAACGCGGCTTGATGCCCGGACTAACATTTTCAAACGAATTAATTTCTCGTGACGAGGGTATGCACTGTGACTTTGCGGTTCACTTGCACAATACGCACTTGGTGAACAAAGTGCCACCAGCACGTATTCGAGAAATTATTATTGATGCGCTTAATATTGAGCGTGAATTTATCACGGAATCCCTTCCAGTGAGTCTTATTGGAATGAACGCCAAACTGATGACACAGTATTTGGAGTTTGTTACCGATCGCCTACTTGTAGAACTCAACTTAGAAAAAGAGTTCAACGTCTCTAACCCGTTTGATTTTATGGATATGATTTCGCTTCAAGGAAAAACAAATTTCTTTGAAAAGCGTGTATCAGAATACCAAAAAGCGGGTGTGATGAACCAAGAAACAGAAAAAGAAGAAAAGTACTCGTTCGGAGACGACTTTTAGTCTGCGCCGCAACATTGTACAGGTGACGTTTGCCCATTTGGGCCTACGTAAGTATTAACCAATAAAAACGTTAAAGAGGATGTATGTAGTAAAAAGAGATGGGCGGAAAGAGCCTATTATGTTCGACAAGATTACAGCACGGGTGCGTAAACTGTGCTACGGATTAAATGAGCTTGTTGACCCGGTAAAAGTTGCCATGAAAGTTATTGAAGGCTTGTATGACGGTGTAACCACCTCTGAGCTTGATAGCCTTGCTGCAGAGACTGCTGCATCCATGACAACCGTACACCCTGATTATGCGCAACTTGCAGCACGAATTTCAGTTTCGAACTTACACAAAAACACCAAAAAGTCTTTTTCGGAAACCATGGCGGATCTCTATAAGTATGTGAATCCACGTACCGAGAAGGAGTCACCGCTACTTTCTGAAGAAGTTCATAATGTAATCCAAGAACACGCCGATTTACTTGATTCTACCATCATTTACAACCGCGATTTTGGCTACGATTACTTTGGATTTAAAACACTTGAACGTTCTTATTTACTTAAAATAAACGGCCAGATCGCCGAGCGTCCACAGCATATGCTGATGCGCGTTTCGGTAGGGATTCACCCAACCGACTTAGATGCTGCTATTGAGACGTATCACCTGATGTCGAAGCGTTATTTTACACACGCAACACCAACGCTTTTTAACTCTGGAACGCCAAAGCCACAAATGTCTTCATGCTTTTTGCTGTCTATGCGTGACGATAGTATTGACGGTATTTATGACACCCTAAAACAAACTGCAAAAATTTCACAGTCTGCAGGAGGGATTGGACTATCTATCCACAACGTACGTGCTACGGGCTCTTATATTGCAGGAACAAACGGTACTTCAAACGGAATTGTACCCATGCTCCGTGTGTATAACGACACAGCGCGTTATGTTGACCAAGGCGGTGGGAAACGCAAAGGGTCCTTTGCGATTTATGTAGAGCCATGGCATGCGGATATTTTCGACTTTTTAGATTTAAAGAAAAACCACGGTAAAGAAGAAATGCGCGCTCGCGATTTATTCTATGCCATGTGGATTCCCGATTTGTTCATGAAGCGGGTAGAAGAAAACGCCGAATGGACACTTATGTGCCCTAACGAATGTCCGGGATTATATGAATGTCACAGCGAAGAATTTGAAAAGTTATACCTAGAGTACGAATCGGAAAACAAAGGGCGCAAAACCATCAAAGCGCGTGAACTTTGGGAGAAGATTTTAGAATCGCAAATTGAAACCGGAACGCCTTATATGCTGTACAAAGACGCAGCCAACCGTAAGTCGAACCAGAAAAATTTGGGAACCATACGTTCGTCAAACTTGTGTACCGAAATTATGGAGTACACGTCCAAAGACGAAGTAGCGGTTTGTAATTTGGCATCCATTGCACTGCCTATGTTTGTAAAAGATGGTGCATTTGACCATAAAGAATTATACGATGTTACGGTTCGCGTAACCAAAAACCTCAACCAGGTTATTGATCGTAACTACTACCCGGTTAAAGAAGCCGAAAACTCAAATATGCGTCACAGACCGGTAGGCTTAGGTGTACAAGGACTTGCCGATACGTTTATTAAACTGCGCATGCCGTTTACAAGCGAAGAGGCCAAAACGCTTAATCAAGAAATTTTTGAAACCATTTATTTTGCGTCGCTTACTGCATCCAAAGAAATGGCAAAAGTGGAAGGAACTTACCAGTCGTACAAAGGTTCGCCTATTTCTAAAGGAGAGTTTCAACACAATATGTGGGGAATTAAAGACGAGGAACTCAGCGGTCGTTGGGATTGGGAAGGACTTCGTAAAGAAATCAAAAAACACGGGGTACGTAACTCACTATTAATGGCACCTATGCCCACTGCCTCTACCTCACAAATTTTGGGGAATAACGAATGTTTTGAACCGTATACTTCTAACATTTACACCCGCCGTGTATTGTCTGGGGAGTTTATTGTGGTGAACAAACACCTCTTAGAAGACCTAGTAAAAATTGGTCTTTGGGACGAGGATATGAAGCAAGAATTGATGCGCTCTAACGGTTCTATTCAACATATAGAAACGATTCCTGCAGACATTCGCGAGTTGTACAAAACGGTTTGGGAATTGAGCATGAAAGATATTATTGATATGTCACGTCATCGTGGATATTTCATTGATCAGTCACAATCACTGAACTTATTTATGGAAGGCGCAACGATGTCCAAACTTACCTCGATGCATTTCTATGCATGGAAGTCGGGCTTAAAAACAGGGATGTATTATTTGCGTACAAAATCTGCTGTGGATGCGATTAAGTTTACTGTGAAGAAAAAGACAGAAGCTGTTCCAGTGGCTGAGGTTGCCTCTACGCCCGCAGCAAAAGCATCGGTTGCCGTAGAGCCACTTTCGCCGTCTGAGTTAAAAGAGATGTTAGCCAAGTCAAAGGAAAGTGACGACGATGACTGCCTAATGTGCGGATCGTAATTGAACGAGTAACATAAAAAAAGCGCTACGAGAGTAGCGCTTTTTTTGTTAGCGGTCTTTTTGTTCCTCGTTGACTTTTCGTGGTGCTATTTTTGGATCGAACTTTAGATAATAAAGCTCAATCAAATTAAAAGTAGCCACAATCAAATCTTTGGTTTCTATCATCAAGCTAAAGAAAAGCGTGGTGTTTTTAGGACTCTTTTCTTCTTTGCTTCGCGTTCGAAGTACCTGTTGATTTATCTTTTTGTCAATGTTTGAAAAGAGGATTTCTTTCTTAGGAAGGATATCACTAACGGCGTTAAAATCGGTCATATCAAACGCAAAACGGATTTCTGCAAACAATTCGTCCAAATCCAATTGGGTTTCTTTGAGTTCTTTAATCTGTGAATACTTTAACTGTCGGTGATTGTTGCTCACGTGCTTGTGCGACGCCTTTGTAATGTATTCTAACGATTGCGCCATATCTTCTAATATACTAATCAAGTTGATGTAGAAATGACTAACACCCACACTTTCTTCATCCATTTCTTGGATAAAATAGAACAGCTCGTTGCGTAGTTTTTCTATTTCTTTTCCCAGACGCACAACGTCTCTTTTCGTGCTGCGGAGTTCTTCAGCGTTTAGCTTTGCTAGGCCATTTATAGAAGCTAGATAAATACCGTTACACTTGTTCACCATCATCGATACATTGTATGCACTTTCTACTATTATGCCTTGTACAGATGAGCTTTCAATCATTTGTAAATCACGTTCACGTTTAGACTCTGCCACATTGCCTTTGTGCTTGCGGTAATTTCTCAAAAGCAAAAAAGCAGTAAAAACGAGTAGTCCCAACAAAGCGGGTAATTTACCGGTGTAAATAATAACCGCTACAATACCACAAGCAGTGAACGCCGTGAATGCCGTAAGAAACCACCCTGCAATTACATTTAGCACACCTGCCACACGATATACAGCACTATCTGCACCCCAAGCACGATCGGCGAGTGAAGTTCCCATAGCCACCATAAACGTAACGTATGTGGTTGATAAGGGCAGTTTGTAAGATGTTGCAATTGAGATAAGCACTGCAGCTACCGTAAGGTTTATGGATGCTCTAATATTGTCAAACGCGGGAGCATCTTCTGATTTTGCATAGCGCTTTGCTTTGGCAGGCATAAAACGCGCCTTCACTTTTTCTGTAAGTATAGATGGGGTAACGGCTTCCACAACACGTACCGAACCCACAAAAGCCCGAACCAAACTACGCGAAAACGCATTTGACTCAAAGCGTTCGTTTGTACGGTCTTGACGTGATAAATCGATGGAGGTTTTAAGTACTTCTTGTGCTTTAGATGAAAACCACAATGTTACGACCATTACTAAGCCAGCAATAATGAGTAGTGCAGTTGGCGTTGCTACTTTTGCCGATAAGAACGACATATTGAAAAGTTCAGCAGTAACACCCGATACTTTCCACGCTTCGTAGGATTGCCATGCGGCAATGGGAACACCAATAAAATTTACCAAGTCGTTGCCGGCGAATGCCAATGCCAACGAAAAGGTCCCCACGACAATAACGAGCTTATAAATATCCGTGCGGAAAATATAGGTTGCGAACAAAGAAAGTGATGTCCAAATCAGCCAACTCACACCAAGTACGCGTTGGGCCTGTGTGGTTACAAAATCTTTAAGCGATATACCTCCTAGAAAATCATAGGTGTTATCTGCAAATGGAGTTCCTTTAATTCCTTTTGCAAGTATAAAATAGGTAATTGCCGTTAGGGCAATGCCTCCAAAAACAGCACCCATCCATTTCGGGTTTTCCTTAAAATGAAAGGTTAGGATCAGCCTACTTATGTATTGTACGACCGCACCTACCGTAAAGGCAATAAATACGGAGAGCAGTATCCCTAAGATAATCTGTGATGCCTTGCTAACGTTGATAAATTCGTAAAGCGATTCATCGGCATTACCCCAATATATTTTTACCAACGATATGGCTACGGCAGCACCCAATAGTTCAAAGACAATGGACACCGTAGTTGAGGT
>JAACDD010000139.1 GCA_009937085.1 Bacteroidota bacterium | reverse complement strand
TGCACCAACAGAGACGGGTTTAGCTCAGTTGGTAGAGCACTGGTCTCCAAAACCAGGTGTCGGGAGTTCGAGCCTCTCAACCCGTGCAAGGAGAAAAACATGATGGCAGTTATTACATATATAAAAGACGCTTTCGCGGAATTAAAAAATCACGTCACTTGGACGCCTCAATCTGAATTGTTGCGCCATACGACTGTCGTGGTTGTTTTTTCTATAATCTTTTCGCTTGCGATTTGGGGAGCCGACTCTTTATTGTCGCGTGTTGTTAAATTTTACTTCCAATTAATTAGCTAATAATGTCAACAGAAACGGAAGTTAAAAAGTGGTATGTAGTTCGCGCCGTAAGCGGACAAGAGAACAAAATCAAGTCTTATATTGAGTCTGATATTGCACGTCTTGGTCTTTCTGACTATGTTGAAGAAGTGCTTGTTCCTACCGAAAAAGTAGTACAAATTCGCAATGGAAAAAAAGTGAACAAGGAGCGTAACTATTTTCCTGGATATATAATGATTAAGGCAAATCTTTCTGGAGAGGTGCCCCATACTATTCGCTCCATTACCAATGTAATTGGTTTCTTAGGTGAAACAAAAGGGGGCGAACCAGTTCCGTTACGTGCCTCAGAAGTTAACCGTATGCTTGGTAAAGTAGACGAACTATCGGTTCAGACCGAAAACGTAGTTATTCCGTATAAAATCGGTGAAACCATCAAAGTTATTGATGGACCTTTCAACGGCTTTAACGGTAGTATAGAGAAAGTAAATGAAGAAAAACGCAAGTTGGAAGTTATGGTGAAGATTTTCGGAAGAAAAACACCACTAGAACTTTCGTACATGCAAGTAGAAAAAGTTTGAGTGTTACGCACACCGATGACTGTATAGCTTCCACTAATACAGTTGTCATTAATGTAGAGTTAAAATAATAATGGCTAAAGAAGTAAGTAAAGTAGTAAAACTACAAGTTAGGGGAGGCGCCGCGAATCCATCGCCGCCGGTTGGACCCGCTCTGGGGGCCGCAGGGGTAAATATCATGGAGTTCTGTAAGCAGTTTAATGCGAGAACCCAAGATAAAGCTGGTAAAGTATTGCCAGTGGTTATTTCTGTGTATGCAGATAAGTCTTTTGACTTTGTTGTAAAAACGCCACCCGCAGCCGTTCAATTGATGGAAGCCGCCAAGGTTAAAAAAGGTTCAGGTGAGCCCAATCGCAGTAAAGTGGCAAGCGTTTCTTGGGATCAAGTACGCACTATTGCGGAGGACAAAATGCAGGATTTAAATGCATTTACCGTTGAGTCTGCCATGAAAATGGTAGCTGGGACTGCTCGTTCAATGGGATTGACCGTCAAAGGAAATCCCCCTTTTTAATTGAAGTGAATCATGGGAAAAATTACAAAAAAGCGTAAAGAAGCGCTCAGTAAAGTAGACCGGACAAAACTGTACTCGGTACAGGATGCTTCCGCATTGGTAAAAGAAATCGCTAGTTCAAAGTTCGATGAGTCTATCGACCTAGCCGTTCGATTAGGAGTAGATCCGCGTAAAGCGAACCAAATGGTTCGTGGCGTGGTTACGCTTCCGCACGGTACAGGTAAAGACATTCGAGTTTTGGCCTTAGTTACACCCGACAAAGAAGCCGAAGCACAAGAAGCTGGAGCTGATTTTGTAGGGCTAGATGAGTACCTGCAAAAAATCAAAGACGGATGGACAGACGTTGACGTTATTATTACTATGCCAAGTGTAATGGGTAAGTTAGGTCCCTTAGGTCGTGTTTTAGGACCTAGAGGATTGATGCCGAACCCAAAAACAGGCACGGTGACAATGGACGTAGCAAAAGCTGTTCGTGAGGTAAAAGCTGGAAAAATTGACTTTAAAGTGGATAAAACAGGAATTGTGCATGCCTCAATTGGAAAAGCATCTTTTGATGCGGATAAAATTTCGGGCAATGCTAATGAACTGTTGCAAACACTAATGAAGTTAAAGCCATCGTCGTCAAAAGGTGTATACATTAAAAGTATCGCCATGTCTAGCACGATGAGCCCAAGCATTCTCATTGATACTAAGGTAGGTTAATAGCGTACAGAATTTATGACACGAGAAGAAAAAGCAATCGTTATTGAGCAGTTAACTGCCAAGCTCGCAGACAG
>JAACDD010000138.1 GCA_009937085.1 Bacteroidota bacterium | reverse complement strand
TGGAATGCGATAACTACGTGGTGGTTGTGGAACTCCACCGTTTTCGGCATGTTTTTCGCCATGATTATCAACTCCTTACTCATGACACTAGTTATGGTACTTTGGAGGCGTGTTGATCAAAAACTAGGGCAAAAAGCAGGGCTTGTTTTTTTACCTTTTGCGTGGATTTGCTTTGAAAAAATGCATTTGGTTTGGGACTTTTCTTGGCCGTGGCTAAACCTTGGAAATGGATTTGCTGCACACCCAAACTGGGTGCAATGGTACGAATACACAGGTAGTTTTGGTGGTACGCTTTGGATTTGGGTAGTCAATATCGCGATGTATTTCGCCATTAAAAAGTATAGCGCAAGCAAGAATGCAATCCATTTTATAAAACCTGTATTGCTTATTGGATTGCCGTTGATTTGTTCGTATGCCATTTATTATCAATATGAAACTGAACAAAATGAGGCGCTAACGGTTACAGTCGTACAACCTAACATTGATCCGTATAAAGAAAAATATGACCTTTCGCATCAGCAACTTTACAGTGATTTAATCGAACAAATAACACCTGAACTAAGCAAAAAACCTAAATTAATTGTTACGCCAGAAACCTATTTTTCAGCAGGTGCAGGTGAAAATTTATCCAAATTCGAGCAATGTAAATTATACCGTGATTTACTTACATTTTCTTCCAAACACGACACGCAATTTTTGCATGGCATCCAATTCTACAACACCTACACAATTCAAAATAAAACCAAATCTGCTAATAATTTACGCAATGGTATTTGGGCTGATTTTTACAATAGTGCGTTTTTAACAGATAGTACTGGCGTTCAAGTATATCACAAATCAAAGCTTGTTGTAGGAGTCGAAACCTTGCCATATCGCAACATTATTGAACCGCTTTTGGGAAATATTATGCTTGATTTTGGTGGTACTATTTCTGTTCGAGCAACACAAGACTACCGCGAAGCATTTCCGCTTTATGGCGGCGCAAAAGTGGGTCCAGTAATTTGTTATGAATCTGTTTATGGAGCGTTTGTCACAGAATATGTCCGAGCAGGCGCAACCGTGTTAGCTATCATGACAAACGATGCCTGGTGGGGCAATACAGCTGGACACAAACAACATTTAGCATATGCACGTTTGCGGGCTATTGAAACACGTAGGCCAATCGTTAGAGCGGCAAATACAGGGATTTCCGGTTTTATTACGCCACTTGGGGAGGTAACTTCAGAACTTAAATACAACACCAAAGGAGTACTTACCAAAAACATCATCCCGCAAACAAAAAGCACTATTTATGTGCAATATGGCGACTACATTTTCCGCCTTGGCGCATTTTTATCCGCTTTTCTTTTCCTTTTTACATTTGCCCGTAGGAAAAATTGAAAAGTTTTGAAAATGAGTAATTTAGCTACGAAAAGTTTTTGCACATCGTTTAAGTTGTGTACTTTTGAGGAGCTAAATTTCTTGCTATGAAAATTTACACTAAAACAGGAGACGAGGGAAATACCTCGCTCATTGGAGGCTACAGAGTTTCTAAAAGTGACTTACGTATCGAATCTTACGGAACCGTGGATGAACTCAATTCATGGTTAGGGCTTATTGCTGAATACGTACCTAAAGATCGCATTGCTGAAATTCAACGCATACAGCACCAACTTTTTTCAGTTGGGGCGCAACTTGCGAGTAAGTCTAGCGAGCAAAAACGTCCGTTTTCGCCTATTGCAGCAACGGATATTAGTGAACTGGAACAGCATATCGATTATTACGAGGAATTGCTTCCCAAAATGACACATTTCATTCTTCCTGGTGGTTCTAAGGCTTCTTCGCAAACACATATTGCACGTTGCGTGTGTCGCAGAGCCGAGCGTATCGTGGTTCAACTAAGCCGAATCGATTTTGTTGATAAATCTCTTTTAGTCTATCTCAACAGGTTATCAGACTACTTATTTTGTCTTGCACGTGCCTTTATTTTTTGGGAAAAAAAGGACGAAATCAAGTGGATTCCAAATGCGTAACTTTTTGCTTGCACAATTGCGATAAAAAATTATTTTTGCAAGAATAAAAAACTAAACTTTATGTACTGGACATTAGAACTTGCATCTTATTTGAGTGACGCCCCTTGGCCAGCAAATAAAGATGAACTTATTGATTATGCTATTCGTACGGGAGCACCACTTGAAGTGGTAGAAAATCTTCAAGCTATTGAAGACGAAGGAGGTGAAATTTACGAAGTCATTCAAGAAATTTGGCCAGATTACCCTACAGACGAAGATTATCTGTGGAACGAGGACGAATACTAGTGTTTCGTTGTTTTGATAGCCGTTTTTTCCTTACTTTTGGATTCCTAGATTCTTCCCTATGAGTGTTCTAAGCGGTATATTAAAAACTTTTGTCGGCGATAAAGCCAAAAAAGACCTTAAAGGTTTACACCCACTGGTGGACAAAGTTCACCAGGCATCGCAGGGATTAAATAGCCTTTCCCATGACGAATTACGCGCCAAAACATCTGAATTCAAACAGCAGATTGCTGATATTCGCAAACCTCTTTTTGATGAAATTGAGGATCTCAAAACTAAAATAGAAGCACTTACCGATCTTGATGAAAAAGAATCTCGCTACGCTGATATTGACCGCATTACAACCCAAGCGCACGACGAGGTTGCAGCTTACTTAGACAGCATTTTACCCGAAGCTTTTGCTGTTATCAAAGAAACGGCAAAGCGATTTAAAGAAAATGAGCAATTAGAGGTTACAGCCACTCCTTTTGACCGTTTGCTTTCTGCTACTAAAGCAAACGTAAAAATCAAATCTGATAAGGCACTCTGGGCAAACGCATGGGATGCTGCGGGAAAATCGGTAACCTGGGATATGGTACATTACGATGTGCAATTGGTTGGCGGTATCGTATTGCATCAAGGTAAAATTGCCGAAATGCATACAGGTGAAGGAAAAACATTGGTGGCTACCCTACCCGTTTACCTAAATGCACTTTCAGGCTCTGGTGTTCATTTGGTTACTGTTAATGATTATTTGGCGAAGCGAGATAGCGCTTGGATGGCGCCTATATTTGAATTTCATGGCTTGTCGGTAGATTGTATTGATTATCATCAGCCCAATTCAGAGGCGCGAAGAAATGCATATAAAGCTGACATTACGTACGGCACCAACAACGAATTCGGCTTTGATTATTTGCGTGATAACATGGCACACGCCATAGATGATTTGGTGCAAAGACCGCACAATTTTGCTATTGTGGATGAAGTGGATTCGGTTTTGGTCGATGATGCACGTACGCCACTTATTATTTCGGGACCCGTACCCGATGGTGATAGACACGAATTTCAGTCGCTTAAGCCGCAAATATCAGCATTGGTTTCGCAGCAACGCCAACACCTTACAGCTGTATTAGCTGAAGCCAAAAAACTGATTAGCGAAGGAGATGCTAAAGAAGGTGGATTACTTCTACTCAGAGTATTTCGTGGGTTGCCAAAAAACAAAGCGCTTATTAAGTTTTTGAGTCAGGAAGGAATTCGGCAATTACTTCAAAAAACCGAAGCCTTTTATATGCAAGACAACAATAAAGAAATGCATAAGGTTGATGCTGATTTGTTGTTTGTTATCGATGAAAAAAACAATCAAATAGAACTTACAGATAAAGGAGTTGACTATTTATCTAAAGGAGATGATGACCCCAACTTCTTTGTACTCCCCGATCTTGGTGGAGCAATTTCTGTTATTGAACAAAAAGGTCTTTCACCCGAAGAAGAAGCCGCTGAAAAAGAGGTGCTTTTTAAAGATTATAGCATTAAAAGTGAACGTATTCACAGCATGAACCAACTGCTGAAAGCATATACCCTTTTTGAAAAGGATGTTGCATATGTAGTAATGGAAAATCAGGTGAAAATTGTAGACGAGCAAACGGGCCGAATTATGGACGGGCGTCGTTATTCTGATGGATTGCATCAAGCCATTGAAGCCAAAGAAAATGTAAAAATTGAAGCGGCGACTCAGACATTTGCAACCATTACATTACAGAATTATTTTCGCATGTATCGCAAACTTGCCGGAATGACAGGAACGGCAATTACAGAAGCAGGTGAGTTTTGGGAAATTTATAAATTGGATGTTGTGGAAATTCCAACCAACAGACCTATTGCCCGTAAAGA
>JAACDD010000137.1 GCA_009937085.1 Bacteroidota bacterium | reverse complement strand
AGAGGGAGCAAACAAACGCATTGATAGTATTAGGAAAGGATCAACAACCATTCAATTTATTTATTCCGATAAGCAACAAAACGTTTCCAAAGCAACTGTAAGTTTTGAGCTAGTGAATCACGATTTTAACTTTGGTGTTTCGCTAACCCAAATGGGGCTGTTTTCTACCCACTACCAAGATTTATATAAATCACTCCTATTATAATAAAACTGCATTTATGACTTTACATTTGAAAACCATTAGCAAGGCTTGTATTGTCTTCCTTTTTTTAATTTCATGCAGTAAAGATATCGTTGAATACAGCGTTGAAGCGCCGCCAGTTGATAATGCACTTGGGCTAAAAGATTATGCTATTGCTAAAGGAAAATATATCGGTAACCTAATGCGCGATGGAATGTTTGACAATGCGCAAGTCAATGGAGGTGCGACGGACAACATTTTAAAGTCAGAATATAACGCGATTGTGTTGGGCAATAAAATGAAAATGTCCAATCTATTGCGAAACCGTCCTCAAGATCCGTTTAACATAAAAATAAGTGACATTAACACCAGCAATATAGATTTGTTTGTTGCTTATGCCGATAAACACCAAATGCGCAAACGTGGGCATGTAATGATTTGGTATAAACAAATTCCTTCATGGTTAGAAGCGGAAGCACCTAACTGGACTGCTCAACAGGTATATGATTTTTCTAAATCCTATATTCTGGCACTTTCTTCCTATTGCGCAGGAAAGATTGACGAATGGGATGTGCTAAATGAGGCAATTATTAGCACGGGTTTTCGGGGAAGCACTTGGTATGATATTGTAAATACGCAAGCAAATGAAGAAGGCGTAATAGGATTCTATTCCTATTTTGCTAAGTTGTTTAGCTGGGCAAACCAGGGGGATACGAATGCGGCTTTATTTTATAATGATTACAACATAGAACCCTTTGGCACCTCAAAAAACAACTTCATGCGCAACTTTGTGAAAAAACTTAAATCAGAGTATGCGGCTCCAATCGATGGTGTTGGTCTTCAGGCACATTTTAAGATTGATCAAGTGACGCCAAGTTTTATTACTAAAATAGGTCAAACGATAGACGACTTAGGAGCAGCTGGATTTACAGCCAACATAACAGAGCTAGATATTCGTATATGCTCTGGAGATGCAGGAACTGTTGCGGATCAAAAATCTGCGTATAAAGGAATCATTTCTACTGCATTTTCTAAAGAAAACTGCAATACTGTACTTATATGGGGATCATCTGATAATGATAGCTGGATAAACACACATTACGAAGGGTGTGGCCAAGCAACCCCGCACGATAGTAATTACAATAAAAAACCTGCATATTTCGGTATTCTGGAAGCGCTTAAAGAATTGTGATCAAACCAAAAGCATACTAAACATATTTGTTTAAAACATGAAAATTAAAAGGATGAATTTTACAATAGGAATAGTAATTTGCCTTATTTCTTGTACACAACCTGAAGATACTGTTATCCCAATCGAGAACGCGGAAATACTTACCAGTAAGACCCTAATCATTGAGCAGCAAATTGGGAATCAAATTATAAGCCGAGCAGTCATCATAGATGCTTCTACAAGAACGGATTCAACTAAAAAATACCCGCTTGTTTTTGCTTTTCACGGTAGAGGCGGTATGAATAAGCAGTGGCAAAACACGTTAAGGCGTTTTACAGATAATGGAGATTTTATTGGAGTCTATCCACAAGGGTATTTAAATTCATGGAATTTAGGGGCGTAACCTTCAACAGCTGACGATATTGCTTTTGTTAATGCTATCGTATCTGCTTTAAGCTCATATACAAATATTGATAGTAGAAAAATATATGCCATTGGAACTTCAAATGGTTCAGGAATGGTCAACAAACTAGCTGCTAATACAACGCATTTCAAGGCAGTAGCTGCTGTAGCCTCTCAGCTTATTACTTCCATTGATATTACAAATCAAACAAGTCCAGTCTCTATTTTTCAAATTAATGGTGCACAAGATGATGTAATTCCTATTGGAGGAGGTGACCGCCTTGGGCATACTTTTTATGATGCTTATGCCAGTGCAAAAAAATGGGCAATTCAATTTGGGTGTAACACTCAACCTGAACAAACATCTTCAAATGGAAACACCGCCTATACATTTTCTGGATGTTCGAACGATGTGTTAGTGAAATACCTTCGTGTTGAAAATGCGGGGCACAATATACCTCAATCGTATCCTCAGTTGTGGGATACCATTTGGGATTTTTTTTCAGAACTGTAAATAAATTATAGTTTTTGACAAATAACTTTTAAATCACTTCGTAATTGATTGATACTTTGCACAACTAAACTTTTAAAAATGCCATT
>JAACDD010000136.1 GCA_009937085.1 Bacteroidota bacterium | reverse complement strand
CAGGCACGTTTTGATGAGGCTGCCAATATTCGCTATGCTGAGATACTTAAAAATGAAGGCGTTCGTCTGATCTTTGGTATTCCAAGTTTGAAGGTGCATTCCAAGACTTGTTTAATTCAACGCCAAGAAGGTGATAAGCTCAAGCGCTATGGTTTTATAAGCACAGGTAATTTTAACGAGTCTACCGCCCGTATCTATACCGATTACACGCTTTTCACTGCCAATCAGCAAATTTTAAAAGAAGTCAATAAAGTGTTTACGTTTTTAGAAAAAAACTATAAAACGCCCGTCCACAAACACCTACTGATCTCTCCGTTCTCCACTTCAACAGGTCTCAAAGAACGTATTGCCCGTGAGATGGCATTGGCTCAAGCTGGCAAGAATGCACTAATACGCATTAAAATTAATAACATCACCAACTACGACATGGTTGCCGCACTCTACGAGGCCAGTCAGGCGGGTGTTCAAATACGCATGATTGTTCGTGGTATCTGTTGTTTGGTGCCTGGAGTCCCTGGTATCAGCGATAATATTGAAGTCATCAGTGTGGTTGATCGTTACTTAGAGCATCCGAGAATGGTTATTTTTGAAAACAGCGGCGACAGAGAAATACTTATTTCTTCTGCCGATTGGATGACCCGTAACTTGGACAACCGCGTTGAAGTGACCTGTCCTATTTACGACAAAGACGTACAGCAAGAACTTGTAGATACTTTTGAGTTGAGTTGGAATGACAATGTAAAGGCACGTTGGGTAAATGATGACTCTAAGTCTGTTTATCGTAACAATGGTGCTGCTCCGCTGCGTTCACAAGAGGCAACCTATTCATATTATCAAAATAAACTAAACACCCCTTGAGAATATCTAAATATGCTGCAATTGATATAGGCTCAAACGCAGTGCGTTTGTTGGTGAGTAATGTTATTGAGCGCAAGAATAAGCCAACGCTTTTTACCAAAAATGCCATGGTTCGTGTGCCCATTCGCTTGGGTCAGGACACTTTTACGCATGGCTCCATAGGAATGCCAAATCAACAGCGTATGATTGATGCCATGCTGTCTTTTAAGAAACTAATGGGTGTTCACGGTGTTTCACATTATATGGCTTGTGCAACCTCAGCACTTCGAGAGGCTAAAAATGGTTTGGAACTGGTGGAACGTATTTTAAAAGAAACCGAAGTAGCAGTTGAGATCATTGATGGAAAGCGCGAAGCAGAAATCATTGCCATGACGGATTTATACGATGTTATGAAACCACATAAATCCTACCTGCTTGTCGATGTTGGAGGAGGAAGTACCGAGCTTACGGTAATTGATCGTGGTAAAACCATTGCATCAAAGTCTTTTAAAATAGGTACGGTTCGTTTGCTTAATAAAATGGTAACGGACAAAGAAATGGCATCATACCAAAAATGGATTGAAAAACATACCCATAAACTCGAACGTCTTTCTGTAGTGGGTTCGGGCGGTACCATTAACAAGGTTTTCAAACTTTCTGGTGTGAGTATAGGAAAACCACTTTCCTACATACTGCTTTCAGAGTATTATGAGTATTTAAAACAACTTACGTACAAGGAGTTGATTGTCGATCTTAGGTTAAATCAAGATCGTGCAGACGTTATCGTACCTGCAGTTCATATCTATCTTTTGGCTATGAAACAGTCGGGGGCCAATAAGATTTATGTTCCCAAAGTTGGTTTGGCAGATGGGATGATTAAGCTTTTGTACAAAGAGCTACACTAGCAATTGCTTTTTAATCGAAAAGAATTCCTCGAGGCGCTGCCTCGAGGATAGTTCGTTTCAAGAAATTCTTTATTCAATATTCTAAGTTGAATTTTTTCTTGAACAGAGCTAAAGTTGGATTTTTTTCAGAAAGCGCTTTATACTTGTCTTCGTTGGTGTATACAAATTTCTTTTCTTCTTTCACTTCCAAATGTACTTTTAACGTAAGCGCATCATTTGAAAGCTGATCGCGCAAATACGCCATCAATTCATTGCTGTTTTTTTCAAGCTCAACCCGGTTGGTGTCGTTTGGAACGGCATAATGTATTTCGACTTTATTTTTCAATCTGGGTATGTCAAGTTGTAACAGGGCAACCATATTCTTTTCTCCATTAACGGCAATAATGTTACTGAATTTTTTCCAGTGCTCCTCAATACTTTCTTGGTTAACTTCGTTGTCTCTTACCTCTTTGTCATCAGTTGAAGAAACGATCTTGTTCTTGTGTTCTTTTTGCACTTTTAGACTAGATAAGGATAGTCCTGAAACCCCTTGTGAAGATAGGTCTAACTGGATGGTTTCCTCTTTTTCTGGTACTTCAATAGGCTTTTCTGCCAGTTGGTTTTGATCATTAACCGTTTCGGTAGGAGTGTTTTCCCTTTGTTTAGGTTCAATGACGGTTTTGGTCGTGGGTGCCAAATCGGGTTCGGCTATATTTTCAGAAGTTGTCGAAGTGTCAACTGTCTCTTTTATGGGTGCTGCTTTTACCGCAACAACACCCTCAAAGGGTTTTATGTAGGGTTTACTGTTTTTTTTTTCGCCTTCGTTAAGCGAGGCCACTTGCATCAAGCATAACTCTACTTGCAAATGGGGATGCAGGCTGTTTTTGTATTGAAGTGCGTATTTGTTGGTCAAATCTAGTGCGTCTAGCAAAAAAGTTTTGGGAATACTTTTTCCCTGCGCCATAAACGCAGCTTCTGTTTCTGCATCTACCTCTAACAATTGTGTTGTGCCTTCGTTTTGACACATCATCAAATCTCTAAAGTGCTTGGATAAGCCGTTGATAAAATGATAGCCGTCAAAGCCAAGGTCTAGCAACTGGTTGAATCTTAAGATGCTATTGTGTAAATCACCCCTATGCAGCAGTTCGGTAATGTCCAAATAGCTATCATAGTCCAATATATTTAAGTTCAGCGAAACGTGCTTGGCGGTAAGCTTTTCACCAGCGTAACTTATCATCCTGTCAAATATGGATAGCGCATCTCGCATGGCACCGTCTGCTTTCTGTGCAATGAGGTGTAAGGCTTTGTCTTCTGCATCTACACCTTCACGGTCTGCGATGACTTTTAAATAATCTTGCGCATCTTTTGGACTGATACGTTTAAAATCAAAAATTTGGCATCTCGACAATATTGTAGGGATGATTTTTTGTTTTTCGGTAGTCGCAAGTATAAAAATGGCGTGTTGTGGTGGCTCTTCTAATGTCTTTAGAAAGGCATTAAAAGCAGCAGTACTTAGCATATGCACCTCATCAATGATATAAACTTTATAACT
>JAACDD010000135.1 GCA_009937085.1 Bacteroidota bacterium | reverse complement strand
GTAAGTGATGTTCTTTAATATAAAGTCCTTTGCCCAACCATCGCCCATCGGGTTGTGCTAGCACATAGCTAATCGTATCTATTTTTTCAACCCCTTTTGGGTTGCGCCATGCCGCTATGAAATGAATGTTAGAAAACGGATAATCATCATCGTGGCGTAATATCCAACTTAGTGAAACTTCTTTTTCTGGAAGGCGATGGGTGTAATCAAACTCAACCCATTGTTCTTGGTTCCAGCCATCTTCGGGAAGCGCCTCAAAGAGCAACGCTCCCCTGTCGGAACAACCCACCAACAAAACCATTGAGGCAATAAGAAAAATGGATTTTATCACGACTGATCAACCGTCTTTAAATGATGTGCACGTCCTTTTTTGAAAATTTTATTGCTGTTCTGCTTTCCTTTGCGCAATGCTTTTTGCTCCGCTTCTGGAAGCGCAATAATTTCAGCGCAAGCATCGGAGCAGCAATTATCAAATTTTTCAGCACAAGAAGGACATTGAATAAACAACAGGTGGCAGGCCTCGTTGGCGCAATTAATATGGGTGTCGCATGGACTACCACATTGATGACACCTAGCAATTACGTCTTCTGAAATGGTTTCGCTTCGTCGCTCATCAAACACAAAATTCTTTCCAACAAACTTGTTTTCAAGCCCTTGATTTTTGACTTGCCGCGCATATTCAATAATACCACCTTCAAGTTGATATACGTTCTTAAAGCCTTTGTGTTTAAAATATGCACTGGCTTTCTCGCAACGAATTCCACCCGTACAATACATCACCAAGTTTTTATCTTCTTTATGCTTAGAAAGGTCTTCTTCAATAATGGGTAAGGAATCACGGAAGGTATCCACGTCAGGAGTGATAGCCCCTTCAAAATGACCAATTTCACTTTCGTAATGATTACGCATATCCACCACTATGGTATTTTCTTGATTGGTAAGTGTATTAAACTCAGAAGCATTTAGGTGAACGCCTTTGTCGGTGACGTCAAAGGCATCATCATTTAAGCCATCCGCCACAATTTTGTTGCGCACTTTTATCTTGAGTTTTAAAAACGATTTATTGTCTTGCTCAAGAGCAATATTAAGACGAATTCCGTTTAAAAAATCAATGCTGTCAAGGTGTGTTTTAAACGCATCAAATTTGGGCGCAGGCACAGATAGTTGCGCATTTACTCCTTCTTGTGCGACATATATACGTCCCAAAACATCTAATGCATTCCACGAAACAAATAAATGGTCGCGGAATTCTTCGGGATTGCCAATGTGTGCATAGGCATAAAAGGATAAGGTCAGGCGTTCTTCGCCAGCCGCGTCGATAAGGGCAGCGCGTTCTTGCGCGCTTAATGTGTTGTACAGTTGCATGCTATACAGTATTAAGATTACGCAGCAAAGGTATCAAATTAAAAATGCGCACAAAAAAGGCTGAGCCATAGAAAAATTGTACTTTAGCATGAAGCTAAAAAAAAGAAGCATGAGTAACGAAAAAGACGCAAAACTTAAAGCACTTCAGTTAACCCTAGACAAATTAGACAAAGCCTATGGAAAAGGCGCAGTCATGAAAATGGGCGACAGCGTTATTGAACAAGTAGAAGTAATTTCTTCGGGTTCACTTGGTCTTGATGTGGCGTTAGGCGTTGGCGGATATCCACGCGGTAGAGTTGTGGAAATCTACGGTCCAGAATCTTCAGGGAAAACAACACTGACATTACACGCCATTGCAGAGTGTCAAAAAGCAGGCGGTATTGCCGCATTTATTGATGCAGAACACGCTTTTGATCGTTACTACGCCAAAAGCTTGGGTGTGCAAATTGATGATCTTATTATTTCACAACCTGACCATGGCGAACAAGCGTTGGAAATTGCGGATAACCTCATTCGGTCTGGAGCAGTAGACATTGTAGTGGTTGACTCAGTAGCAGCATTGACGCCAAAAAGTGAAATTGAAGGCGAAATGGGCGATTCCAAAATGGGACTACACGCCAGACTGATGTCACAAGCGCTGCGTAAACTTACTGGATCTATTAGCAAAACAAATTGTACTGTAATTTTTATCAATCAGTTGCGTGAAAAAATCGGTATTATGTTCGGAAACCCCGAAACGACTACAGGCGGAAATGCGCTAAAATTTTATGCATCAGTGCGTTTAGACATCAGACGCTCAACACAAATTAAAGACACCAACGGTGCCGTTATGGGGAACAAAACCCGTGTGAAAGTGGTAAAAAACAAAGTGGCTCCACCGTTTAAAACCGTAGAGTTTGACATCATGTATGGCAGAGGAATTTCGCGCATTGGCGAATTGTTAGACATTGGTGTTGAAGCAGAAATTATCAAAAAAAGCGGCTCTTGGTTTAGCTACGGCGATACCAAATTGGGTCAAGGTAGAGATGCGGTAAAAACTCTTTTGGACGATAATCCAGAACTTGCCGAAGAAATTGAGGTAAAGATTAAGGATATTATCGCAGCTGCGGAGTAACTCCTACTTATAGCCTTCTTTTTTGAGTGCTTCACGCATAAATTCACGCACTTGCTCTTTAAGTTCAGGGATGTCTTTTTGCGTCAGTCCTTTTGTGCTTATGGGCGCGTGCACATTTGCGCGGACAACGCCAGGTTTTCCTACCCAATATTTATACGAAAACTGAAAAGGAAATCGCTTTTTGCAATCTGGTAATGTAATGGGAACAATGGGAATTTGATGCTCAACAGCAATGCTGAACGCACCATTTTTAAAAGGCGCTAAAAACACCTCAGGCTCTGGCACCAAGCCTTCGGGATAAATGACCATATTAAATCCCAATTCTAATTTGCGTTTGGCCTGTATGTACACATTTTTTCTACTTGAAATACTGTCGCGATTGACCAAAATAGCAGCACGCTTATAAATTGTAGCAAAAAAAGGCAGGCGATCTAACTCCATTTTTCCGACAAAAACCGCAGGCTTTCGAATGGCCATAAACGTCATCATAATGTCAATCATACTCAAATGATTTGCCACAAACATATATTGCTTGCCGTAGTCTAGGTCCACTTTGTGTTTGATTACGGGGATAAAACCCATTCCAAGCATGATTAGCGGCGACCAAAAATAGCGGGCTGCATAGAAAATACCCGCATACCACCTTTCTCTTGTAAGACACAGCAGTAAAAAGGGAAATACCAACAACAGGCTAGCACCTGAAATAATATAAAACCATATGTTCCAAAGCCCTAAAAGTAGCTTGCGGAGATAAACCATAGCGTCAAAAATAGCGATTGATGCGTGAAATCCGTTATTTTTGTGCAGATACAATTTTTATGGCACGCATCCTTACGGGCATTCAAAGTACAGGCACACCACATTTGGGCAACTTGTTGGGCGCTATACTTCCTGCGATTGACATGGCAAAAAACAGCAATGAAGAAGCCTTTTTGTTTATTGCCGATATGCATTCGCTTACGCAAATCAAAGACGCAAATCAACTTAAAGCAAATACACAAGCTACAGCCGCGGCGTGGCTGGCTTGCGGCTTAGATTCCGAAAAAGCCTGTTTTTACCGCCAGTCTGATGTGCCCGAAGTAACCGAATTGGCGTGGTATTTAAATTGTTGTTTCCCCTACAGCCGACTGTCATTGGCACACTCGTTTAAAGACAAAGCAGACCGATTGGAAGATGTAAACGCTGGATTGTTTACTTATCCCATGCTTATGGCAGCAGATATTTTGCTTTACGATGCGAATTGGGTGCCTGTAGGAAAAGATCAATTACAACATTTAGAAATGGCACGTGATGTGGCAAGTCGTTTTCATGCCGCTTATGGCGATACCTTTGTGCTGCCCGAAGCCAAACTGCAAACCGAAACCCAGTATGTTTTAGGAACAGACGGCAGTAAAATGAGTAAATCCAAAGACAACACCATCAACATTTTCTTGCCAGAAAAGAAATTGCGTAAACAAGTAATGTCCATCGCAACAGACAGCACGCCACTAGAAGCACCCAAAAATCCAGAAACGTGCACGGTATTTTCCTTGTATTCGCTAATCGCAACCGAAGCCGAGATCGCAACCATGCGCTCAAATTATGAAGCAGGTGGCTTTGGCTACGGCCATGCGAAACAAGCCCTATATGAGGCTATTTTGGAGCGCTTTGCTACAGCTAGAACGAAATTTGATTCCTTGATGGAACAACCCGAAGTTTTGGAGGGGCAACTTCAAAAAGGCGCTGAAAAAGCACGTAAGGTTGCACAAGAAGTGTTACAGCGTGTACGCACCAACGTGGGGTTTTCGCCTAAATCGTTTTAAACTGCTTACCCGCTTGTGCCATCACGGCACCTTTCATCTCCAACTGAAATAAGATACTCGCGATTTCGCTTACTTTGAGTTTGGCGTTTAGCGCAATAAGATCAATGTGTTTTGGTGTACCACTCATGTGGCTGATTACTTGTTTTTCTTTTTCGTTGAGTTCAATAAAAAGTTTGGGTTGCGGAATAGGATTTTGACGTTGCTTCCAGCCTAAGGCGCGCGCCACATCTTCGCCGCTTGTAATGCACTCTGCCTGTCTTGTTTTGATGAGTTCCAAACATCCGCTTGCGGTTACATCGCTTGGTCTGCCGGGCGCAGCAAACACATCACGTTGGTAGCTATTGGCGTAATGTGCCGTGGTGAGCGCTCCGCCTTTTTCACGCGATTCTACTACGATGGTGGCTTGCGCTAATCCAGCAATTATACGGTTTCGTTGTAAAAAATGTGCCCGCTGAAAAGGTTCGTTTGCCCAGACTTCAGACAAAAACCCACCCGTTTCTTCAATGCGTTTTCGGTATTTTGCGTGCTGCTTGGGATAACACCCTAAAATGCCATGCCCAAAACAGCCATAAGTAACCAACCCATTATCAAGTGCTGCAAGTTGTGCTTCAATATCAATACCGAAGGCAAATCCCGATACGATTATGGGCTGATAAGGCGCAAGTTCTTTGACCAGTTGCCTTACAAAAGCCTTTCCGTGCTCACTCGGTTGTCGTGT